>CAWUIS010000022.1:0-13972 GCA_963922625.1 uncultured Candidatus Melainabacteria bacterium
TTGACATAGTTAATGACTTCTTCCCGGCGCTCAATACAAAAATCGGTATCGATATCGGGCATAGACTTACGCTCTGGATTCAAAAATCTCTCAAAGAGTAGATCGTATTTCAAAGGATCAATATTTGTAATACCAAGACAATAAGCAACCAAAGAACCTGCAGCAGAACCACGCCCAGGTCCCACAGGTATTTTTTGTTTTCTTGCCCAATCAATAAAGTCCCAAACTACAATAAAGTAAGAAGCAAAACCAGAATCATTCATGATTTTCAGTTCATGATCAAGTCTCTTTTCAGTACGGCTATCAATCTCACCAAAACGCTCCATAGCACCTTTAAAGCTCAGCTCTCTTAGGTATGTCTCAAAGCTATGTCCCTCAGGCACTTGAGGGTCAGGCATATGCATTTTGGGATTAGCAAGCAAATCATAGTCTTGGATTTTCTCAGCTATTTCCATTGGAGTTTCATAAACAGCTTTTTCGATTTGCTCAGCATCAAGATGGTCTTGAAACAGACTTGCCATCTCTTCACCAGTCTTCAAATACTCATGAGCAGAGAATCTCATACGCGGAAAATCAGAAATGAATTTTTGTGTCTGCAAACACAACAAAGCATCGTGCGCATTAGCATCTGATTTTTCGGTATAGTGACTATCATTGGTCGCAACATACTTAATACCGAGCTTGTCAGCAAGACGCAACATACTAGGATTAACCTGCCTGTCTTCGGGATAAAAATGGTCCATTATTTCCAGGTAAAAATCATCCGCAAAAATTTCTTGGTAACTCAAAGCCGCTGTTTCTGCTTCTTCCAGACGGTTATTAAGAACAAGGTTATTAACCTCACCACCCAAACAAGCTGAAAGAGCGACTAAACCTTGTGAACGATCTTTTAAATACTCTTTTGAAATTCTAGGCTTATAGTAAAAGCCATTAATACAAGACTCTGAAACGATTTTGATAAGGTTTTTATAACCAGTATCATTTTTCGCAAGCAAAACTAGATGATACAGCTTACAACGGTGTTCTTTACCTTTAAGAGTATGATCATTATTAATGACATAAACTTCACAACCAACAATAGGCTTAACACCGTTTTTCTTAGCTTCGTGATAAAACTTATAAACACCAAACATAGTGCCATGATCGGAAATAGCTAGCGCTGGCATTGAAGCTTCAGCTGCTTTTTTACAAATATCCTCAACACGACTAGCGCCGTCCAGCAAAGAAAACTCGGTATGCACATGTAAAGGTATGTGTTTCAATTCATTATTTGAGGCCAGTACTGACATTTTGTCCATTATCTCATGAGCTTTTTAAAAGAATTTCATCTAATTCAAGTTTTAAGTATTATTTCCTGGGGTATTCTATATCTATGTCATTAGCAGAACAAGAGATTAATAAATTAATCGATCACACCAACTTGGATCTGCAAGCAAGCGAAAAAGACATAGAAAAGCTTGTGCAAGAAGCTCAACAGCATAAGTTCAACTCAGTATGTATCAGGTCAAAATGGGCTGCTGATTTTGCAAAGAAATATCGTTGTTCTGTAACCATTGACTTTCCTAAAGAGCCAATTTTCATAGGAAAAGCACACGACATCAGACCAGCAACAGCAAAAATAAGTAAAAAACCTCTTAGTGAAAAAGAAAAAGAAAGCAGGCAAGCTCTTGAAAATGGAGCACTGGAACTTGACCCTGTAATTAGTCTCAAAAACCTTGAAGCAGAGTTGATGTGGGAGCTCAGATCCTATGTCAAAGTTTTAGAGGAGCATGCCATCAATGATCCGGATCAAACTTACTGGCTCAAGCCTATTTTTTCGTGCGAACTTTTAAATCCTACTAGGCTTGATTTTTGTATTAAAACTTACAGCAATATTGTTAATAAATTTCTTGAAAATGGCACTTGCCAAAATATCAAATTTGCTTTTAAAAACTCGACTGGTTTTGTCAAATTAAAAGATGGAGCTGATGAGTCGCTGAAAACCTTTTTCACCAGCCCAGAGTTGATTGAAATCATTACAACTTACCTTGATAAGCATGATCCTGAAAAACATATCAAGATCAAAGCTGCTGGTGGTATCAAAAAACTTACAACCATTGAACGTATTGCCAAAGCCTCAAATGAGAGATTAAGCCATATCGGCACTTCATCTGGCTTGGAAATTATGGCTGAGCCAAGTTACAATTAAGAACTAAGCTTCCTAGACAGTCGCGTCGCCTTTTTGATGACGAGGAAAGTCCGGGCACCATGCGAGCTTGAGTTGCCAGTTAATAGCTGGTGCACGAGAGTGTGAGGAAAGTGCCACAGAAAAATACCGCCGCAGCTTGCTGTGGTAAGGGTGCAAAGGTGAGGTAAGAGCTCACCAGTATGATCGAGAGGTCATAGCTCGGTAAACCCCGCTGACGGTGCAAGGTAAAAAGGCATAACTGTAGTATTAATGCTCGCTTGACTACAGGTCTTTGAATCCCGCTTGAGACATGCAGCGATGTATGATCCAGATAGATGACTGTCCTAGACAAAACCCGGCTTATCGGGAAGCTTAGCGTGGGGTGCATTTGCACCCCATTTTTTCTATAACAGTTTTTGAATTAGAGTTAAAGTTGTAATTATCAAAATTGCAAGTGAACCATCAAAAATTTTCATTCTCAGCTCAAGCTCTTTCATATCCCTTGACAAATCAGATCGAACATCATGGACATCAGATTTTGTTGCCAAATTTTTTTGAAATATATCCTTTAATGACTTAGTATGCGCATCAGCTTGTGCATGTGGCACACCAGCAGTGATTAATTCATTAAAATAGCTATGAGTATCAAAAATCACACTTTTATTCTTCTCTATCACATTTTACCCCTTCTTGATTAATAAAAGGCAATGATATACAAAGCAAAGAAAAAAGAAAAGGGCTTAAATGACCCTCTACTAGAATTATCAAAGAATCATTTATCTAATTACTACTGGATACTAATCTGAAAACTTGTACCTAAACCTTGGCTAGACTTGACATCAATAGTCCAGCCATGAAGATCAATAATAGCTTTTACAATAGAAAGCCCTAGCCCACTACCTTTGATATGAGCATGATCTTTCACTCGATAAAATTGATCAAAAATTTTAGCAAGCTCCTCTTCACCCATACCCAAACCAGTATCAGAAATTAGAATCTTAGAGCCAGTGAAGTTGACTATAACCTCACCTTGTTGCTTGTTGTACTTCACTGCATTATCAATCAAATTACCAAGTAGATGCTCCAAAAGCTTCAGGTCAGCATCGATTTTTGTTGCTTTAGGCACTTTATTGTGCACTTTGATATCTCTATCATTAGCTCTTTGCTGAGCTGAGTCGGTTAAACGTTGGGAGATCCTATGTAAATCCAGCTCTTCTTTATTAGCCTCAGTCAAGCCATTAGTGATATGACTCAAACTCAAAAGATCACTGACCATATTACCCAAACGATCAGCTTCATAATTAAGCTTATCAAGGTAGTCATCAAGCATCTGGGCATCTCGTTTAGCGCCAATATTCAGGGTTTCAACCAAGGCTTTAATATTTTGTATTGGTCTTTTCAGCTCATGAGTAACCTGTTTCATGTCCTGATAAATAATCGGAGTAAACTCCAGTAAAACTGTTTGAGACAGCTTGTTGATATAACAATTAAAATGATGCCCTTGCACCTGCAGCTCCACTCTTTTAGAAGAAGCAAAGTCAACAAGACTTTCTTTGATTTTCTCCAAAAACTTTGGATAATTTTGCCAGCTGGTAATAATTTCTGCCGCTTTATTTGAAGAAATTTGCTGCTGAAGACTAGAGTCAAACTCTATAATGGCAGTATTGAGGCTATCTAAATTTTGAGTCATTTATAGGTACAATTGTTATTATGTCATCAAATCCACAATGGAATACCGCTTGCTCTATTACTGACACAGTCTGGGGACTAATAGGTAAATTTAACCAAGAAGCCTTCGATCAAATATACCAAATCAAAGAAAGAAGCTATGACAAGCCATTGATTGTCTTTGCAAAAAATCTTGAAGCAGCAAAAAACATCTCAAAATGGAACAATCAAGCAGAAAAGCTCGCTCAACAGCACTGGCCAGGAGCCTTGACAATCATTGTAGAAAAAAACGATTCTTGCCCAAACTGGCTTAACCCACAAATTGATAGCATCGCCATGCGCATCCCCAAGTCACAATCCATTAACTCTTTACATCAAGACAGTGAGCTGCTTTTAAGTACTAGCGCCAATATTTCAAGCGAGGAGCCGGTAAAAAACTTCAAAGAAGCTCAAAATGTATTTGGCTCACAAGTAGATTTAATCGTTGAGCCCTATGGTGGTGAAACAACAAGCGATATTGCAAGTACTATCATTAAAGTCAACGGCGATGAGCTAGAAATTATCAGGCAAGGAGCGATTAGGCTTGCGTAATTAAAAATTACAGGAGTTACGCGAAACTATTTTGAGCGAGGTGGTTTCTAACAGAATCTCTAACGATACCCCACTTTTGTTGATTGCCCTAGCTCTAATTTGGCTCAAAGAAGTAACAAGTAGGCATGAAATTCTTCATATTTTGAGAAACAAGAATCATATCCCCTCTCGGCCTTTGGATCTGGTGCAAATCATTAATGAAATAACTAATTTGTACCAAGCAAAAACGAGATCAACATAAGTCTACGGGACGCTTTGTATGTTCGTATAAATAGATATTCGACATGCATATTACTAAAAATACAGCAGCTTTCAAACCAGCTCGTGTAAATGCAGCAGCAGCTCACGCTGTTAGCCCGGATAAGGTCGTTAATACAGCTGTGGCAGGGTCTAATGTTACTGGCGCTTATAATCACAACTTACCAGTTCCGATACATGCTCTTACGAGTGTCGAAAAACAAGCAAAGATTACTTCAACCAAGCACAAGCTTGTTCTTGAAAAAGCAAAAGCAGAAAGCCACAAAACAGAAAAATCACTAATTGCAAGTTCTTTTGCCCACTTGATAAGAGACTATATACTGCAAAAATATCCTCTTGACGAGTCTGATACAGAGTTTTTGAAATTTTTAGACCCTCACAGGGCGCAGGCAGGTGCATTTTGTGAAATATTTGAAAGAGCTAAATTTGACATAGTTGCGGACTTGAATAACTACCACAAAATGGGTATTACCAGTAGTGATTTTGATATAAAAAGTGACGACTCGGTTGCTGTAATCGCCAATAAAAAGTTACTTTTACAGGATATTAGAACTAAGCTCGATTTACAAAAATTTATCCCATTAAAGCAGTTAGTACCATTTCTTTCTGCCTTACAAACACCAACTGATCAAGAGCCGGTTGATTTTGAAAAACTATTTCAAAGCTTTGAGCTTAGTGATGAAATGCACCAGCTACTAAGAACTACTTATGATGTTAAAGACAAGTTTCTAGATGATTACATTAGCTCGCAATCAGATCATTCTTCCCGCTCAATAGTTGAACTCGGCTCCAATGCAATTGATGCATCAACAAGTGGAAATGGCAGCAAACCAATTGTTGATATTGCAATAACTGATAAAGGTTACCTTGTTAAAGATAGAGGTAGTGGTATGAACGGTAATATCATCAGTAAACTTTTAATACCTACTTTAAGTGGAAAACTTGAAAATAGTGACGGCAAATTTATTGGAAGATTTGGTGTTGGATTTTATACAGCTTTATCGCACCTGAAAGATACAAATGATACAGTCCAAATCACAACTAATACAGGTAATGAGGCTTACAAAATATGTTTTCAAAAAAGAAAAGAGTTAGATGGAGCTGTCGGGGTTAGTATTCAATCTATTGCTCCTAATTCTGTTGCCAAGGGTACAAGCATGAAAATTGACTCAGCCAGCTTTGATAAAACATCAGCCTCAAATCTGCTTCAAGAATTAATGCAATACAATCCAAGGGCAGACATTAGGCTTCATGAAAACAACAAAACAGAAATTATAAACAAGATAGAGAACTTTGATGAAATACCATGTTCTAGTGATGGCAAGAATCAAGATACCAGAATCTTAGTTTCTAAGGAAAAAAACAACGATTATAAATGCCAGGTATCAATATTAATTAACGGCGTGAAATTAACATCCAAAACTGTTGAAGGTCTAGATTTACCAAAAGAAATAGTACTTGACTACCCTTCTTCTTGCGATTTGCCTGAAAGCAGGAGTGATTTAAGCATCGACAGTAATTCAGTGGACGCCTCAATTGCAATTATTTCAGGACTTAAAGACTCCAACTTGGATACAGCGATCAAAAATCAAATATTCAGTGGACTCTACTCAGTCTTTGAAGAGTTCCAAAGCCATAATCCCAAAAGAGATGAAGAACATGACATGGTGAAACATTTAAGAACAAGCTTCAAGGAGGCTAATATTGAGGATGATCGTTTTGTGCCCAACGATATATCCTTAAGTCAATTGCAATCAAGTGATTTACAAAAAATACACCCAGGTTTACTTGAAGGCATGGATTGGACAAATAATTTTGAAATATGTTCAGAGTTTAAATCAAATGACTATGTACTTTGTTTGGGAGACTTTAAGGACAAAGATACTATCTCAATTGAATCAGGCAGAGTCATTTTTTTAAACCGAGAGATATATGAAGCACACAAAAATAAGCCAGGTTTATTAAATCTCTATTTTAGTGATTTACGTGTTGGCAATCACGCTTTGGATAGAACCAGTACTACTCTGAACAATAGTTACAATCAAGACAAAAGAGGAGAGCTACAGCTTACTACTGAAAATCCAAAGGCTCATATAACTCAATCACCACAAGTCTCAGATTTAGATTTTAATGGTGAACCAAGTGAGCTTGTTTTAAATCTGTTTGGGAGAGATGATGCAGGAAGGTGTAAACAGTTATTGGAAAGATACCCTAATCTATCAAAAATGATAGTTGATAATATTTTGAAGCCAATCGGAGCATCAACGGATATATTTACATTACAAGCTTTGCTGCGTTATACAACACACCAGTTACACCAGAACGAAAAGGCTATTCAAGATTTTGCAAATCCTCCTGATGATGCTAAATTCATTTGGGATAGTGTTAAACACAACTATGAAAATGATGCAGCAAGGGCGGAACAAGAAAACCCAGAATTGATAGCTTGGTTTGAGAATCATGCTCAAGAATTTACAAAAAAAGTTTCAAACCTTTCCAAACAAGCTTGGATATCCAAGCTCAATGATTGCCTGGATGGAAAGAATATATCTGATTTAGGAGACGCCATTCTAGGAACTCCTAACTTGCACAAAGTCAATGACTCTGACATCTTAAATCTTTCAGCTTCAAAACAGCAGATCCTTTTGGGATTTATTGAATCTCAAAAAACAAACTTGAGTAGTCAATTTGGCGGCATAGATGATTATAGTCTTAAAGATAGACTTAACTCCATTTTTAAATTTATTAGCGAGACTTCAGGTTTTGATGATACTGAGTTCAAAGAACTCTTAACCTTTTCTCTATCTCAAGGTTTGCTTGAAAAAACACATAACGATATACCTTCATTACAAGGCATTACCAAAGATTTTGATCAATTTAACCCTTCTCTTAAAGATCAGTTTGATGAATTTATCCACATTGCTTGCGACAAAATTTATAGTAAGCGATCTCACAATAGAACCGAACTTACGAAATTAATGTGGCGTATGAAAAGTTTATTTATCAATAAATTTAGTAAAATGTCTGAGGCTGACGTAGAATCAATCCTAGGTTATATGTTTGCCAACAAGGGTCTTAGCTATGATTATCACAATTATTTAGATTACGCTTTAAACGCAGGAGATGATTTTGATTTAAGTAAGCTACCAAGAGCGATACGTCCATACCTGACTTATATTCATGATGATAAGAAAAAGATTGAAGTGGAGCAAAGTTCTATTGATATAGAACCAAATGAAGGCTCTAGGATGAAACTATCAGACTTAGTGCTTCATAAAGAGTTGCATCAATCAGAAACTCTTGCAACAGAAACTGATCCTCAAGAGCTAGAGACAAAAATACAATCATTCGCTGAGGATAAAGATACAGGTCGAATTAGGCGTGAAATTTGCCACTCTGTTAATAATCAATCTGTTAATGATAATTTCATTTGGTTGAGAGAGATGGCACAAAATTCAATTGATGCCTTGTATAAAGCAGGTATATCCAATGGTGAAGTAGCATTTAGTGCTTATAAGTCTGAGGATAACTCATCTGCAATGATTACATCAGTAAAAGATGATGTTGGTATGAGTTTTGCTGATGTTATTAATTATGTACTTATTCCTGGAGAAAGTTCTAAACGAGATGATAGCGAACAGGACGGAAAATATGGTCAAGGCTTCTTTACAGTTTTTAAAGGCGCAAAAGAGGTAAGGCTAAAGACTTCAAATGGAGATGGTAATGTCTCATATTTTATACTAAGACCTTTAAATTCTGAAGGTGAGCTCATTAAAGAGAATGAAAAGGCTGCCGACTTCTCAATTGAATATACTGTGAAAGCTGAAGATTTTAAAGGTACAGTTATTGAGCAAGAGAGGGAAGTTGATGACCCAGATTTTGAGCACAATATGGTTCAATCTGAAATTGTATCTAAGTTAGGACTTGTAGACGCAAATAAAGTTGGAGTTTCATGGCAAGGAATACAAATTAATAAGCCAATTGAACATGAAATTTCGTTTGAACTAGAAGGTCTTGGTACTCTAAGAGTCAATGACTCACAAGAACAAGCTTTAACCCGAAAAGGGCTCTATGTCAAAGATATTGATGGCGAGTTTTGGTCAGCAATACCCAATAGTTTGGGCTCACTTTTAAAACAAACTGGATTTAGTATTGACTTGCCAATGGAAGTTGAGCTAGTCAGATCAAGAAACGAATTTAGAGATAAAGAAACAATCCTACCTTTGATCAATAAGAATCTTAGTGGAATTGCCATGAAGTTATTAGTTGAAAAAACTGCCAAAGGCGCTTTAGATTTATGTTCTTTTGAAGATTTCCCCTATGACTTTTTTCAAAGCCCAGACTTATATGAGCCTTCAAATAATCAGGACTTATCAATTGAAAACCTCAGTAAAATAGCAGATGATACTGATGCCATTATGAAGCTTTTAATCGCATCAACAAAGGTGAGTTATGGAGATACAGAACTTAGCTTAAGTGAGTTTGCAAAAAACTTTGCTAGTGATCCAGAAAGCTTTGAGATAGAAAAATTACCTTCTTGGATGCACAAACACCTACAAAGAGCAAAGGATGGAATTGACGATCAAAAGCGTACTGATCAATTAAGCCTTGAGAGATTTGGAAAAAAAGGAAATATCGTAGATGATTTCAGTCTTGATGATATTTCAGCAATTAAAGATACAGATACTTCAAAGGTATTATTAGTTTTTGATAAATTAAGAGAAAAGATTTATAAAAAGCTTGGACAAAGTGGCGTTAATCCCAAGTATTACTATGCTTACGGAACAGAGAAAGCGCACGTATTAAATAACAATAACTTGAGCGAAATTTTGGGAAGAATTATTGATGAGAATTATAAACCAAAGGAAACACATGTGAACAATAAAAGTAACATTGCATGGAACTTGGAAAATTTGAAAGATATCCTTGTAGGGGTCCGCAAAATTGCTTTAGGTAATGTTGATGAAGCAGATATAGAAAAATTGTGCTTCTCAATTTTGCAAGTTGAAACTCATGAAATGCGGCACGTAGAAGAAGCTAGCGATTCTTTTACACATAGTTCAAGTTTTTATTTAGGTCAACGGGATATCATTTCAAGGCTATTACGACAAGGAGAATTTGATCTTCAAGAACTTGTGAATGAGGCTGTCCAAGAATGTGGCTTTCAGCCGGAAGAAATACCTGAACTACCAGATCCTGAAAAATATCTCCAGGATGTTGGTCTTCTTAAGCCTATAGAAAAGAAGTAAATTCATTGTGATTACTTATGAACTCATAATCTAGTACTTTTCAAAAATTCTTAAAAACCAATATCCTCAACCGGTGACCAATGATCAAATCTGCCAAATCCCAAATTAAGATGCGAGCTTAAGATTTTTTTTGATACACCAATTTTTCTACTCAGGAATCACTCTTAATCACGCAAAAACTTTATTGCAATTGCCTAAAAGCTTCATAGTAAACAGTCTGCACAGTAGAAGCCAAGTTCAGGCTCCGAGCATTTTTAGATGACATCGGTACGGTCAATGAATTTTTTTGATGCTGCTGTAAAAGCTCTTCTGGCAAACCTCGAGTTTCAGGACCAAAAACCAGGTAATCATTTTCTTGGTAGCTAACATCCCAAAAGCACTGACTCACTTTAGTTGAAAGTAGCCAAAAGCGAGCTTCATTATTTCTGTCTAAAAAATCTTGCCAGTTTTCGTAAAGCTCATAATCTAAAAACTGCCAGTAATCTAGACCAGATCGCTTTAAATATTTATCAGTAATTTCAAAGCCTAAAGGCTTGATCAAATGTAGCTTCAAATCATTGGACACACACAGACGAGCAATATTGCCTGTATTTTGAGGAATTTCTGGTTGGTATAGAACAATATTTATAAAATTAGACACTATCTTTATTTCAGTACAAGTTTATTTTACTTTACTAACTTGTAGAATTTTTTCATCTAGCTCTTCTTGCATAAACTGAAATGCCTCCAGCATTGAAGTTGAGCCGTTCAATAAATCCAATGAAATGGTATTGAAGACACGCGACGCCAGCAGCAAAACATTTTCTGACTCATCAAATTGAATATCCAGATTACGGTTACTAAAGCCGGTTATTACTAACTTTACACTAGGATCAATTGCAGCAAGTTTGATTTTCTGGTCTGCAAAATTGATCAAAATCTTGGTATTAGGATCCAATAAAAATCGCGAGCGAATCTTCTGATAATCACGCGGCGAGCTGACCACGAAAATAGTTTTTCCGGTTGAATCTTGAATCTCTTTTTCTTGAAGACGTTTTTCAAGATGATATTTTTTGATCAAATCTCGTGTTGGTACCAAAGTACGTTTTTGGTGCATAAGCTTACGCAGCTCTGGGTAAGGTCCTTGTAGAGATTTCAAAAAGCTTTTCTCGTTTGAGATTGAAAAAGGATAGATTTTTAAAAACTCCAAGTCGATTTTATACGACAAAATTTCATCGTAATCTTTTTGGGAAAAGACTGCTGGTACATAAATAAATGCACTCTTGTCTTTGAAAAATTCATATACTTTTTCATCAAAAGCAGGTGCCATTACTTTAAAAGGTCCGGGGTTTTTATCCTTGTGTTTTTCTAGATTAGTAAGCAAGTAGCTAGCTAGCTCCACAGAGCTAATACTTCCAAAAGAGACTTTGACATCGTGCCTAAAAGCCTCTTCTAGAATCATTTCCAGATTATCGAAAACAAAATCAGAAGCTAGTGAAATTTCGATTTCAGAGCACTTACCAGCACAGGCTTTGATAGCACGCTCATAAAAAATGAGAATATCAGCCAAATCCAAAAAAGGATGCTCACCAAAATTAAAGTTAATTATCGGACAAAACTTCATCTCTTATAAACATTAACAATTTCTAGCTGAGGAAGCTTAGGTTTAATCAAGTCTACAAGTTTATCTTCAAGCTCGAAAGCTTTTGTTTTAGAGATACTCGGCAACTCTTTGTACTCCACAAAATCAGGAGTAATAGCTTCATACTCAGATTCTGAATAGTGATTACCACGTGTCTCAATCCAATACTCATCAGAATGATAAACAGGACGCGGTCTTGAAGGTGTGTTGATTTGTATTTTTGGAATTTCTAGCTCGAGTATTTTTTCTGCCATCATCTCGACGTAGCCGTCTTGATCTAAAAACTTAGGCATAAACATCATCTGCAAACCAAGCTTAGGAGGATTTTTTAAAGACTGACAAAATTTCTGCAGAGCTTTAATACCAGAAATAATTTTTTCAATATTTATGTCTTTGTGGGGTTGATTGATTTTTTTCAAGATCTCATCATTTGGGGCATCTAACTTGAGAGCGATGATATCAGCATTAGAAGCACGTTCTAACACAAAAAAATCATCAAACATAGTGGCATTAGTCAAAATTGAAATTGGCACCAAGTCACCTGTATACCTGGCTTTCATCATGGCTCTAATAGAAAAAATCATCTCTGCCAAATTATCAGCCAAAGTCGGCTCACCTGAACCAGCAAAAGTAATTACATCCAAATCACCAAAAGCAAATTCTTCTTGCTCGTAAGCAAGCTTGAGATCTTCCATCATATGATTAGTAGGAACATACTGCCTTATCTCAGAGCTGATATTTTGTATGCGACCAAGTTGACAATAACTACAATTAAAACTACAAGTACTGATATCACCAATGGGATCAATACCCAGAGATGTGCCCATACGCCAAGATTTCACTGGACCATATATGTATTTGTTTCTTTTTTGGATGCTAATGTCGGACTCTTGCATTTAATTAGTAACTGAAGACACATTATATATCTAGTAAAGTTTCAGGGTATAAGAGCCAGAAAGATGGCATAATATTTCCATAGGGTTGGATTAACACAACTTTATAGAAATGAAATACCTGGATTTTAAAGAAAAATTTTCTGATTTAATTGTTTTTGATACAGCGCAAATTCGCATTGTTGATCCAAATTTTGATGATTATCTACTATTTCAATGGCAAAAAAAAGCTTACTTACAAAAGATCAGTAGAGGAAAATATATATTCTCTAATTTAAATATCACAGATGCAATTAAATATCACATCGCAAATAAAATTTATGAACCATCATATATCTCTCTTGAATTAGCCCTATCAATTTATGGACTAATTCCTGAAACAGTTTTTAAAATTACGAGTGTTAGTTGTAAAAAAACCTTTGAACTTGAAAATCAAATTGGAAGCTTTTTATATAAATCCTTAAAAAGTGATTTATTTTGGGGTTATAAAATAGAACAAACAAATTCATGCACCTACCAAATTGCTGACTTTGAAAAAGCAATTTTAGACTTTCTCTATCTCAACCCCAAGCTTAAAAGACAAGAAGATTTTAAGGCTGCCCGATTTGATTTTGATACCATTAAAGAGGAAATTGATTTAGCTAAATTTTCTATCTATTTAGATCGTTTTGATAGTAAAGCTTTGAAAAAAAGAGCAAATCAATTTTTAAAGGGGGTTCAAATAGATGCTTAGCTTAGAGGAAATAAAGAGATATTTTCCAGAGAAAAGTTGGAACAATCAAAGAGACATGCTTAGAGAGTATGTTCAGTATTTAATATTGAAGATCATTTTCAAACATTCCATTGGATCCAAGTTATGTTTTATTGGAGGTACTGCTTTAAGAATCGTTTACAACACTCAAAGGTTTTCCGAGGATATTGATTTTGATAATAATGGATTTGAACTTAGTGACTGGGAAGACATTGGACAAGAGATACAGAAACAATTAAATTTCCTGGGACTTGAAACAGAAATCAACAGCAGAAAAAATAAAACTATTTTTCATCACGATATAAAGTTTACAGACATACTGTTTAAGCTAGGTTTATCACCTCACAAAAATCAAAAATTAAAAATCAAAGTTGACTCAGAGAACCAAGGAATTAATTACGAAGCAAGGGTTTTTACGCTAAACAAGTTCAATATTGTCCACAAGATTAGGACATTGCCCCTAGATATTGCTCTTTCACAAAAAATCAGAGCGTTTTTGGATAGAGAAATGGGTAGGGATGTTTTTGATATCTCTTCAATTGCTCCACAAACAAAACCAAATTACGACTATCTAGAACAAGCATTGAATATTACGGATGCAAAAGAACTAAAAGAGAAACTAATTGAGCGCTGTAACGAGCTAGATTTCAAAAACCTTGTCACTAGAGCTAAGCCTTTTCTTTTTGATATGGAGAGTGCAAAACACATCGAACTATTTCCAGATTTTGTTAAACAACATGAGTTTTAGTTTTTTTGGGGTAATTTATTTGCTTA
>CAWUIS010000023.1:0-13897 GCA_963922625.1 uncultured Candidatus Melainabacteria bacterium
TGCTGCTACTTACATGGATAGCTATGAGATTGTAGAGATTCACCACGACAAAAAGGCTGATTCACCTTCTGGTACTGCGATTAAAACCGCTCAGTTGATGTCCCAAGCTGGCGGAGCTTCTCAAAGCTATCAAGTCAATGCTGGTGATCCTGCTAGAGGTTTTGTACAAGATGGTATTAATATCCACAGTATGCGCTTGCCAAGTATGGTTGCACATCAAGAAGTGGTTTTGACAAGCCAAGGTCAGGCCTTGACCATCAGGCACGATAGTTTTGATAGGTCTAGTTTTATGCCTGGCATAGTACTTGCCTGCGACAAAGTACAAAAATTGCATAAGCTCATTTATGGTTTAGAGAGCTTGGTATGAAGTCATTATTTAGTTTGGGTAACTAGAGTTTTCAGTAGAAACTTCATCAATCAATTTTTTTTCGAATTCTCTTCTATGTGATGATAGCTTCTCGTGTTTTGTCAGATTAGAGTTCATTCTTTTACGCCAAAGCCTGAAACTTGATGGCTTTAATTCCTTTCGCATCACCTCTATAACCTCTTCTTCGCTTAAATTAAACTCTTTCTTTATTGATTCAAAACTAGTGTAATCATGCCAAGCCCACTTAATAATTTTATTTAAGCTTGCTTTATCCAGACCGCTTAGTTTAATTTTCAGTTTTTTCTTCATTGCTCTAAACCTTCACTAAGGAAAAAATCACATAGCCCATCAAAAATAGTCTTAGGGTCCATGCGATAGTCCTAATCCAATTAATTGTTAATAGTTTAGTGTAAAGAGTTTTTTGCCAAGAGAAAGATAGCTCCCTATGCGTTGGAATTGCTTGAAATGCAGTATTAAGCCAAATGATAAGCACTAGAACTAAACCGCTAGCTAAAATTGGACCGGGTTTTATAAAATACAGCACTGTTGTTGAAATTAATTCAACTAACATCGCTGGAGCAACCACTGGAGTAATAAGCTTGATATGACGGTTTTGATATTTAGTAAAAGAATCCTCATCTATACTGCTGTATAAGGGATAATGGACAATTTGAATAATCCATATGACACCAGTCATATAAACTGTTGCTATGAAGTTGATAAGGCTTAGTAATTCGAATGACAAGGTTTTAAGGCTATCATGATAAAAACTCTGAGGCTTTTACTCGGCGACCAATTAAACTACAAGCATACTTGGTTTTTGCAAAAACCAGACCCCAACATTATATATTTGATGATGGAGCTGAGATCTGAGACAGATTATGCCAAACATCATGCAATTAAAATACAGGCGTTTTTTGCTGCAATGAGATCATTTGCAAATCATTTTTCTCAAAATGGTTTTAATTTTATTTACTTGAAACTTGATGATACTGAAAATCAGCAGGATTTTGCAAAGAATATTAATGCCCTAATTGCAAAACACCAGATAGAAAAATTAGAAATCTTAGAGCCTGATGAATATAGGCTTGATGAATATTTCAAACAATTTTCCAAAAAGCTGCAAATTCCTTACCAGTGTTTCTCGACTGAGCATTTCATGGCAAAGAGAAATGAACTTGAGATGATGTTCGGACAAAAAGATAGGTATCTAATGGAAAATTTCTATCGTCGCATGCGAGCTCAGCATAATGTTTTGATGGACGGTAAAAAGCCTGTCAATGGCAAATGGAATTTTGATACAGAAAACAGAAAAAAATTACCTAACAAACATCCAGTACCACAAGCCTTATTGTTCCAAAACGATGTTCGCGATATAAAAAAGATGCTAATCAATTGTGATATCGAACACTTGGGTGCATATCAAAACACTATTGGCTATCCCATTACACGAAATCAAGCCTTAGAACAGCTAGATTATTTTTGCGAAAATCTGCTGCTTCATTTTGGTGACTATCAAGATGCAATGAGCGACCAAGAAGAGTATATTTATCACTCACGTTTGTCTTTTGCTCTCAATACTAAAATCTTGAGCCCCAAAGAAGTAATTGATGCTGCTATTACTAGCTTTGAGAAAAACAAAGACATGATTAGTTATGCTCAGCTAGAAGGTTTTGTCCGGCAAATACTTGGATGGCGCGAGTTTATGAGATGTTTTTACTGGACTTTCATGCCAGGTTTTGCTTATGAAAATTTTTTCAATAACGAAACTAAATTACCCCAATTTTACTGGAACGCCAATACAAAAATGAACTGCATGCATCATTGCATCAAAAACTCACTAGACAATGCTTATGCTCATCATATCCAACGTCTCATGGTCACTGGCAACTTTGCTTTGCTGGCTGGTGTTGATCCCAGTGAAGTGGATCAGTGGTATTTGGGTATTTATATCGATGCTATTGAATGGGTCGAGATCACCAATACTCGAGGAATGAGCCAATGGTCTGATGGTGGAGGTTTAGCAACAAAGCCTTATGTAAGCAGCGCCAACTATATCAACAAAATGAGTAATTACTGTAAATCGTGCCATTATGACCACAAGCTCAAATACGGCAAGAAAGCATGCCCTTTTAATTCTTTGTACTGGGCTTTCTTGGATAAACACCAAGAAAAGCTCTCCAATAATCAGCGCATGTCAATGATATATAGAGTGTGGGCAAAAATGGATACTCTAGAGCAAGAAAAAATCTTAGAACAAGCACAGGAGTATTTAAAAGAGCTTGATGCTCTTTAAGGCTAGTGTATATGAATTCAGTTTATTGGTTTCGAAAAGATTTACGTTTACATGATATTCCAGCTTTCAAAAAAGCTTGCTTAGAATCAAGCACAGTTATTCCTTTATTTATAATTAATGAGAGTTTGTTTGATAAAACTGCTTATGGATTTACAAGATCTGCAGCAAGCAAGCTTTTATTTCTTTATCAAAGTTTGGAGGATTTAAAAAAATCTCTTCAAGATTTTGGTTTAGACCTACTAGTGATTAAGGCAGCTCACCAAGAGGCTTTCAAAGAATTATTCACTAAACACCATATAGACAAAGTATATTTCAGTGAAGATATAGCACATGAAGAAAAACAACAAGAACTATGGCTTAGGCAAAATTTCCCTGACAAAAAATTTGTAAGTAGCTCTGATAATTATGTTTTTAATCATAGTGATTTTGAGGCATCATCAATTAAAAATAGCTTCACAAGTTTTCGTAAGAAATTTGAAAACAAATTTTTAAGCACTGAATTCACAGATGCTCCTCTAGATTTAAAAGCTGCATTAAACCCAGCTATAGACTGGCAAAGCTCTTTAAATCCTCAAGACTTGATCTCTGGACTAGAGTTTGAATCAGATCCTAGATCAGCTTTTCCTTTTTATGGAGGCGAGGTATCTGCTCTTGCCCGTATTCAATACTATCTCTACGAAAGTCAGAAAATCAAAAGCTACAAAGAGACTCGTAATAGTTTAATTGGGGCTGATTTTTCTTCTAAATTTTCTCCTTGGTTAGCTAATGGAGGGCTTTCTGTAAAATTATTGATGCATGAAATCAAGAAATTTGAAGCAGAGTTCGGATCCAATCAATCAAGCTATTGGCTCAAATTTGAGCTTTTATGGCGAGAGTTTTTCAAGCTTATTTACTATAAGCATGGTCTTAAATTATTTCAAAAATCGACTAGAACTTTTGATAAAAACAAATTCCAAGAATGGCAAGAAGCTAGAACCGGAAACAAATTTATTGATGCCGCTATGACAGAGCTTAATCTAACAGGCTATATGTCAAATAGAGCAAGGCAAAATGCTGCAAGCTATTTAGTGCACGATTTGGCTTGTGATTATAGAGCCGGGGCTTACTATTTTGAATCTCGCTTAATTGATTACGATGTTTTTTCCAATTGGGCTAATTGGCAGTACATAGCTGGTGAAGGATACAATGCTAATACTCATATTTTTGATATCGAGTTTCAACAAAACCTTTATGATAAAGATGCCAGTTTCAGGAAGACTTGGCTGGACTAGAAAGTTGTCTTATAAGACTATCTAGTGTCAAGGCAAGAGGGCCTGTCATTTTTCTCAGTAGATGTTCTGATCTAGCTTCACCAACACCAAATGATCTTAAATTACTAAGCATAAACTTAATTTTAGAGGATCTCTTGAGAAAGGAAGTAAGCACGTCATTTTATGAGTATAGAATGACTATATGAATGAAATTGGCAATTGGGTAGCACCTTTAAGCTTTCTTCCAGCGATATGTTTATTGATTTTGTCTACGGTCAATAGATACACTCGAATTAAGACTTTGATCTATGAATATACTCAAAAACAAGAGTTTTGCGACCCAAGATACTTAAAACGAGAATTTAAAAGAGCCTCATTAATGAAAGATGCTCTTTTTTGCTTATATCTCTCTGTTGCTGTAATTGCTCTTGGCACTCTTATTTCTTTTGTTTTTGAATCGAAATTATTCGTTCTCAAAATTGATATTTTTCTTGCCGTATTATTGATTTTAATTTCAGCTGGTTTACTAATTTATGAAACTAGCTTGTCTTTAAAAATTATGCAAGATTACCTTGATAGCAAATTAAAATCTTGATTTCTCCACATGTCTTTTTAGGATTTTTTCTTTATATGTTCTTGCTTGCTTCGATTTTTTAACCGACCAAAGAATCTCTTTTGCATTTTTATAGGCAGCAGGATAATCAATAATTTGATCAGGGTAATTTCCAATAAATAGTGCACCGACTTCAGATAGTTTTTGTTTGTGTATCAGTGCGTTAGGTAAGCTTTCCAGTTCTGGCAACCACTGCTTTATAAATTTTGCTTCAGGGTCTTGTTTTTCGGATTGTAAAAAAGGATTATAGATCCTTAGTGTATTAATACCGGTAGTCCCAGCCTGCATCTGTAATTGTGGATAGTGTATGCCAGGTTCATAATCCAAAAATAGGCGTGCCATAAAATGTGCAATATCACGCCAATCTTGAAACAGTATATGAGTGAAAAATGAGATTAGCATAGCTCTCATACGAAAATTTATATAACCGGTTTGCTTCAAACAGACTATAGAAGCATCAATTATAGCGATGCCGGTTTGAGCATTCTCAAATGCATCGATATAGTCTTGATTTTTCTGATTACGAATAGAATCGAAAGCAGGATTTTGGTTCTCAAATTCAATACTACATTCAGACTCAAATTTCTGTATAAAATGCGAGCGCCAAAATAAACGTGACTTAAAGGCTTCAAGTTGTTTTTTTTCATAGGCATTAGCATTTTGATTTTTAAGTTTCAGCTTTTTCAGGATCTGCTTTAAGGAGATGTTGCCCCAGCTCAAATGAGCTGATAGACGGCTACAGCTATCTATACTTTCATAAGGCTTAGAAATATATTTATTGTAATTTAT
Source organism: uncultured Candidatus Melainabacteria bacterium (assembly GCA_963922625.1). Lineage (GTDB taxonomy): Bacteria > Cyanobacteriota > Vampirovibrionia > LMEP-6097 > LMEP-6097 > CAWUIS01. Next base: position 5,316 of record CAWUIS010000023.1, read on the forward strand.
AAATCTAGTGGAAAGAAAACTGGCTAAAATTTCTTGTGCTTGAGACTCACCACCAAGCTGAAAGTTATGATTTTTTCTATCCGGCATCTTAAATTCTTTTAGCCCTAAAGATCGAATTACTGGAGTTTCAATTTCTATAGTCTGAAGTTTGGCAATATCAAAATCAAACTGACGGGAATAGAGCTTGATAGAAGTTTTCCGGCTCCAGTCTTGGCGATTTTCCAAACCTCTGGCAACTCCGTTGAGTTCAAATTCTTGCCAATCAATAGAATGCTTACGGCAAAATTTATTGACATTAATATCCCTATCAAAGCTAATTCTATTGCCCGTCTCTTGATGAGAAAAAATTTTATTGATATTAAAATTACGCATTAATTTCTCTAGTAAGCTAGGCATATCTTCATGAAAAACATAGATATGCTTATGGTGTTGCTCGAGTTGTTGTTTCATATCCATCAAAGAATCGCAGACAAATTGACAATGTCTTTGATCCCAATCAGGGTAAGTAACAAGCTTTGGCTCAAAGCTATAGAAAATCAACAAAGGCAGTTTTTCTTGTGAGGCAGCATATATAGCTTCGTGATCCGACAAACGCAGATCTCGTTTCAACCATACAATATTGATGGAAGTCTTCATGCTGAAGCATTATATGCTAAGCAGAGACTATCATCTTGACAAAAATACTCTCTCTAGCTCTTTATTCGGATTTTTAATCCAGTCTCTTGCATAAATACGCTTAGCATTCCATCCTAGAGACTCTAAAACTTGTTTTCTCAATCTTTCACGATCACGGGTAGTCTTAGCGCTTTGATAAATTTGCCCATCGGTCTCAATTGCCAGAATAAATTTAGCGGGATCTTCTTGGTCGCGCACTGCAATATCAATACGATACTCTGAAGATCCCCATAATCTTTCTACTTGATAACCTTTATCTTCTATAGTACGAGCTATCGATTCTAAAATAGCATCGTTACTATCACAAGTAAGCTGACTAAGAGTCTGAGCTTCCTCGGCGTAGCTCAAATATTTTTTCAAAAGCAGAGCACCTTGAGCACTTGTTCTCGATAGATCAATATCAGCACCTGTTATAGAAGAAAAAACCTTGAGCTTATTTCTTGCCCTAGTAACTGCAACATTCAAACGTCGGTGCCCGCCTTCACGGTTGAGTGGACCAAAATTATGAGAGAGGTTAGCTTCTTTATCTCTGGCGTAGCCAATACTAAAGAAAATAAAGTCGCGCTCATCACCTTGAACATTTTCCAGGTTTTTAATAAATAAAGATTGAGCTGCTTCTTCATCCATAAAGCTTTGGTCCAAGTCTTTATTTTCTTCTTTGCGCAATAGTTTTGCAAGTTCTCTTTCGATTGCCATCTGCTGTGCCTCAGAGAAGGCAATCACACCCAATGAAAGCTCTTGATGATTTGTATAATGCTGAACAATAGCTTCAGCTACCCGAACTGCTTCACGGCGGTTAAAACGAGAGCCTTTTTCATAATAGCCATTTTCAATAAGCTCAAAATCAACACCATAAAGCTCTGACTTTGCTGCTGGAGAAGGAAAAGTAATGAGTTTATCGTCATAAATATGCTGATTTGAAAATTTAATCAGATCCTCATGTCGACTACGATAATGCCAATTTAAAGTTTTACTTTCCAGGAAAACAGAACATTCATCTAAAACACTTTCAAAATTATTTTCTTCAAAATCATCATCTTCAGATACATAGCTAAAGAAATTTGTCGGTGGTAATTGATTAGAATCACCAGCCAAAATCAATTGCTTACCGCGATAGATTGAACAAATAGCATCTTCAGTACGAATCTGTGAAGCTTCATCAAAAATCACCAAATCAAATTCACCTAGTTTATCGGTCTCGATCAGCTGACTTACAGAAAGTGGGCTCATCATCCAACATGGCTTGAGAGTCTGCAATAAAGCTGGGATCTCTTTAATCAAAAGCCTCATTGGTTTATGTTTTCTTTTTTTATTGAGTTCGTGATTTAAAATCTGCAAATCTGTTTTATTAATAAGATTAGACGCAAACTCAATCCAATTGAGAGCTAAGGTCTTAGCGATATAGCTTTGATTTTTTTCAATAATGCGCTCATCTAAGTTATTAAAACGAGTAATAAGCAGCTCTTGTTTTTCTCCTGAAAACTTTCGCATCACAGGGTTTTCAATTTCTATTTTATCTATCCAAAGTTGATATAGCTTTCTTAGAAAAAGGCTTTTGATCAAATTGCCATCAACTGAATCAAAACCATGGTCAATAATCGCATCTAAAAATTGATTAAGATTATTACGCTTAGCTAAATCATAAAGCTCTTTAAACTCTATCCAGTCCTCTATTTCAACAATATTTTTGACTAGCTCTTCAATATGTTCTGATAGCTCGTTAAAGCTCATATTTTCAATATCATGAATGGGATTAGGAAAAATTGATTTGTAAAACTTAAGATGATATTTCAAAAGCTCGTAGCTTTGTATTAAGGATTCAGCCTTAGATCTAAAATCATCATAACCAACCTCGTCTTTGGAATCAGAAATCGTATCCAAGAGTGCAGATGGCAATTGTTGAGCTTCAAACTTACCTAAAACTTTTTTGACCCAATTAATCGCAACTAAAGTCTCGTTCCAATCAGTATCAAACTCTCTGTAAAACTCACCCAGCTTGAGTGATAGCTCTGTGCCCTCTTTTACAATTTCACCCTCTTGTTGTTCTAGTAAAATAGCGGCTTGAATATCATTAACTAAAACATTTAAATCACGAGCTTCGTTATAAAGAGAAAGACGCTTTATCTGCCCCATAGTCTTCCAGTAATCAAAGCTCAAAAATCTAAATATCCCTGTAAATTTTTGAGTAAACTTGGTCAAAAGCTCCTGGTGATCAAGCTCAAGAAAGCCATCAGAATATCTCTCTAGAATATTTGACTTACTAGTTTGATATTCTTCATATTCAATTTTAGCTTCAATGGTAAGCGTTTGCACTTCACTGAGTTTGTCTTGGCTGAACCAATCTTTATTAGGAAAAGGCGAATTAATGGCAAGCGAGCTTGCTTCAGCTAGCCATTTGAATTCTTTGATATTTTCCACATCACGATTAAAATACTCTCTTGCTATGGGACCAGCATGCTCACCTAATTTACTCAGGAGATGCTTAAACTCAAGCAGATTAGATTTGATCTCGTTTTCTAGCTCAAAGCTAAGGTTGGCAACATTAGCACCACGCCATATGAAATCATGGTAATTACAAAGAATTTTGCTTTGAGTTCCAAGCTTATTAAAAAAGTTTTCAAAGTCATTGAGTCTTTCAAGATTTATTTTTTCGATATTTTTAAGGGTGAAATCTAAGTCTGTATCTTCAAGCTCAAGATTCAATTTTGATAGCTCACCGTATATCTCATACAGGCTTCTATTAATAGGTTTTCTTACTTTATGAAGTTGATCGATGCCAGTTTGAATCTCTTCTTCAAGAGCTTCAATATCTTCAAGGTATTCATCTCTTTGGTTTTCTAAAGCTAAGTTTTTGATTTCTTCAAGTGAGCTTCGGATTTTTTCGATAATTTCAGATTTCTTCTGACCCGAATTATGCAGCTCAAGACAAAATTTATCCAGGCTACTTTGCCCAAGACGCCTTGCCACTACTTCAAGAGCTGATTTTTTCTCACTGACAAAAAGAATTTTTTTGTTTTGAGCAAGAGAGTCAGCAATAATATTAGCGATAGTTTGTGATTTACCAGTACCCGGTGGACCTTGAATAACAAAGCTTTTACCCTCACGTGCAGCCTTAATTGCTTCTTGCTGGCTACTATCAGCATCTAAGATCTCGGATATCTTAGTACTTGCGGGTTCAAAGCTGTTTTCTTCAAGGGAGCCAGTACCAGTCATAGCTTGGATGACTGGATGCACAGAAATCTTTTCACTATGGTTTTCAATATCTTTATACAGAGACAGCTTTACAAAGGAAAAAAGGGAAAGATAGCTTGAATCTTTAATAAGCCAATCAGTTTTAGCTTCTTGAATTGTCTCTGTGATTTTTTCAATTAAAGCTTCCAGCTCTTCTACATTTTCAATTTCAACAAGAGCTTCTTCAAAGCTACTAAGATCAATGCCAAAATCTCTTTCAAGTTTATAAGCTAGAGTAGGATTAATTCGCAGCTCATCATCCAGATGACTAAGCCTAAAATCACCAGAGAGTCCTTTTCTATCTAAGCTAACGGGGATCAAAAGCAATGGAGAAACAGCTTCATCTTTACCATCGTGCCATTCTAAAAAGTACATTGCCAAGTAAAGAATATTGACCCCTTGTTCCTGCAGGCTGGCTTTAGAGCGGGTTCTCAGCTTGGAAAGGCTTTGTTCAAGAGCTTTAGCTTCTTTAGTTGTCTGTAAACTTGAACTAGTACTAGAAGCTATGCCTTCTTCTAGCATTGGTGCTGGCGGCAAATCAAAACCCTCTTCTTCAAAGGCAAAATCATCACCCTGCATAGAAAGATCGATAGACTCTTTAAACTTCAAAGAATTATTTTTGAAAACCAAACTATCAAAGATATCGAGTGGACTATCTTCGATCTCGATAGTCATAGTGCTCTTAAGTTTGAAATACAAAAGTTGATTTCTTCTACTGAAATCAATTAGGTGCTTTTTCCATTTCTCAATATGAGTTTTAGTTTTATTATCAGGTTTTTTAATATCGAGAAATGAGCTCACTAGTCATAAGACGTTTTGTCTCTAAGAAAGATCCTAATCCTCGATAATAAACTCAGCTAAGATAGCATTGAAATCTTCTGCAAAGTAGTTATAAGAGCTAGCGAAGGCGACAGAATCTTTGTCACCATAGAAATCTATCATCATTTCATTCATAAGTTCATCATCAAAGTCGTTGTAACTAGTATCAAAAACCACATTTGCTGAAACTGGACCAAATTTCTTAATAGTTTCCTTTATCTCATCTTCCCTAAAGAAAAGTTCACTAATTGAGTCATTAACATAAGAGGTTGATAGGCTCTCATATTCTTCCCAATTACCAGATGAGAATTGGTTTTCTTGCCCTGCTGTCATAACCGCCGAACAAATTGATTGATTCATACGTCCACATACGTAAAGGTCCTTGATTACAAGGATTTCGGTTAATAAGTCTTCTGTTCCTGAGTTTGCCATCTATATTTATGATGAGCAAAATCGGGAACTTCCAAACTCCCTTAGCACGGCTAGGGGTAGCAAACTAAATAGACCAAATGGTGGATTTAAGAACTTGAGCTAGGGTAATGGTTTGATAGAATGACTTAAATGGAAAATAGCAAGTTTTTATTCACCTCTGAATCTGTAAGCGAAGGCCACCCAGATAAAATCTGTGACCAGATTTCAGATGCCGTTCTAGATGCCATTTTAAGTAAAGACCCAGAAGCAAGAATCGCCTGCGAAACTTTCTGTACTACTGGTCTGGTTGTTGTTGGAGGAGAGATCACGACAAATTGCTATGTACCAGTTAATGAGATTGCTAGAAACAAGATCAGAGAGATTGGTTACCATAAAAAATCTGGTGGTGGCTTTGATGCCGACACTTGCGCTGTCATGGTCACATTAGACCAACAATCGGCAGATATTTCTGATGGAGTAAGCTCCGCAAAAGAAGTGCGTGACTCAAGCTCAGCTGACCCCGCGGACCAATACGGTGCTGGAGACCAAGGTTTGATGTTTGGTTTTGCTACCAATGAAACCAAAGACCAAATGCCTTTAGCGATTTCAATATCTCACAGATTGGTTCAAAAACTCGCTGACGTAAGAAAAAATGACCCTGAAATCCACTATCTCAGACCAGATGCGAAATCTCAAGTAACACTTGAATATGAAAATGGCAAAGCTACAAGAGTAGATACTATTTTAATTTCAACTCAACATGATCCGATCTGCAGAGGAGAAAGTGATAATGCAAAGATCCAAGAAATTATTGCTGAAGATTTGATGGAAAAAGTCATCAAGCCTGTATTTGAAGAATTTGAAATTAAACCAAATGAGAGTACTAAATACTTTTTTAATCCATCAGGACGTTTTGTTACTGGTGGTCCTCAAGGAGACGCTGGCTTAACGGGTAGAAAAATCATCGTTGATACTTACGGTGGTTATGCTCATCATGGTGGCGGTGCTTTCTCTGGTAAAGACCCAACAAAAGTTGATAGATCGGCTGCTTATGCAGCAAGGCATGCTGCTAAAAACCTGGTTGCAGCTGGATTTGCTGATAAATGTGAAATCCAAATTTCTTATGCTATTGGGGTTGCTCAACCAACTAGTATTAATGTCAACACCTTCGGAACTGGTAAAATTGAAGAAGGTAAAATCACTGAACTTGTAAAAGAAGTTTTTGATTTTAGACCTTACTCGATTATTAAAAACTTCAAGCTAAGAGAGCTACCAGCTCAGCGCAATGGCAGGTTCTATCAGGAAGTAGCTGCCTATGGTCACTTTGGTAGAGATGAGCTTGAATTACCTTGGGAAGCTTTAGATAAAGTAGAAGAGCTTAAAGCTAAAGCTGGTGATAAACAAGCAGCTCTTGGATAAAGCAAAAAAAAGTCCAACAGTAATACTATTGGACTTTTTTTGTGCTAGTGTAAATTTCTAATTACTCAATCGAAATTTTATCGCCTCAGAAGGTTCAATGACACCATCTTCATTGAGGTCTCTTTCGTCGAATCTCGCCTTTACTGCTTGCAAAACCTCTTCGTAACTAACTTGACCGTCTTTATTAACATCAGCATTTTTAAATCTCTGGTCGATTATTACTCTCAGCTCATCAAAACTAATGGCTCTATCCCCGTTAGTATCAATGGTCTTAAAATTAGCGCCTAAACTTGCTAATCCAGATGTTTTTTTGGCACTCGCTTCTAAGCTCATCACAAATAAACCAAGCAAAGCTACTAGTATCATTTTGTTTTTCATTTTGTTTTATTTCTCCTTTTTATTAGCCCTTCTATTCAGTTAACGATTAAGCAAAAAAAAAACCTGCAAGGAATTGCTTTAAGGCGTGTCGCCAACGTAATACACAAAGCGAAGATCTTAATATTTGATCATTTGTTAAAGTTTGGCGGAAACTACGCCCATACAAAAAAATCAAGCAAACATAGACTATAACTATGACTTTAAGATTCTTGATTTTGGTTTGCTTGATGGGAGTTTCGATGAGTCCCGGTGCATTTATTTCTGATCTTTTTATTTCACTGGAAAAACAGGGATTCGGCGACACTCCCTTTAATGAATTAAATCCTTAATTTTTTCCATTCGAACTTTATGAAATTGATAAACCATATATTTTCTTTCCGGTGAATTTAGCGTCATTGCATAGTCAGACAACTTTTCAAAAAGTATTGTATTTGAGTCCCGCATCATATCCTGCATCGACACAATAGTCTCAAAAGCTTCTTGTTTATTGAACTCTGGCTTTGTAAAAGATTTTAAAACTTGGTCTCGCTTATTTTTGATAGCCTCTGGACTTGGGCTTGAAGCTAAAATATCTCTGACTTTCAACTTGATCTCTTCAGATTTTTTCATATCAATAGTTAAGTTCAAAATCAAATCAACTGGCAGCAGTGATTTGGTTGTACTTGAATTAAATTTCGAAGCTATAAAAACCCCAAACAGTAGGAAATTCACTAAAAGAGAGATTATCAGTAAGTTTTTTGTTGTCATTTAAATCACAGCTCCCATCAATAAGTAGTAATCATAGTTTGCTAATAGCATCTGATTTGCAAACTCAGTTTCCAAACTATAACCAATCATAAGCAAAGCACAAGAAGCAAGTACAAAAGGCAATTGTGACATTTCAAGGAAAACATTTTCTCGAGTTACCGTAAAATCTTCTTCAGCAAAACAAGATTGAAGAATTCTATCTTCAAAATCACTACTAGCTTCTCGCTTTGTCTTGTCAGCAAATTCTAAAAGCTCATTATCAAACGCATCGTTATTAATTCCCATTCTCAGCTCCTTTGTTTAAATATCTCAACTTTTTTTTGTAGGCTTTTTTTTGCTCTAAAAATCATTGACTCAATAGCCTTGACACTTTCTTCCATTGAATCTGCAGCTTCTTTATTTGACAGCCCTTCAAAAAAACAAAGATTAAGAGCTATTTGTTGTTTTTCTGGCAAACTTTTGATCATTTTTTTCAAAAACTCAAACCTCATTTTCTTTTCAAGCTCGTCCTCAAGTGATATTGATTCATTCAGTATATTAGTCTCATCAATCTCAAGGGTTTTTATTTTCTTTTGCTGGTCTAAAGAAAGATTGGTCACAACTCGATAAGCCCATGACTTAAACTTAGAGCCTTTTTGCTCTCGATATTTCGAAGGGTCTTTCCATAGTTTATAGAAGAAGTCCTGCACTATATCCTCACTTGCTTCTTGTTCATACAAGAATCTAAAACTGACTTTAAAAAGTAAATTTGAATATCGATGAACAAGCTCCTTGAAAGCTTTTTTATCTCTCTGCTTAATTTTCTCCAAAAGATATTCATCACTACTTGTATTCAAGTTTGTTCACCTAATACCTATAACGATTAAGCAAAAAAAATCCTTCAGATTTTTTTGATCCAGCTC
>CAWUIS010000024.1:0-13725 GCA_963922625.1 uncultured Candidatus Melainabacteria bacterium
AAATTTTCCAAGAAGATAGACTTAGCCCCAATTTATTACACGCACGAATTGGCAGAGCTTGGATTGAAGAAGAGTTTGATATCCTTGATCCACATATTTTGCATGCAGTAAGAGACCATACTTTTGGATCTCCTGCTATGTTTACTTCATCTAAAATTGTTTTTTTGGCTGATATGCTTGAGCCGAATAGAGACAAAAACAAAGCGTCTAAGACTCTTGCCTACCTTAGAGCTTTAATTGACTCTAAGCTTGACCTTGATGCCGTTGTACTTGAAGCCATGAACTCCAAAATAAAATATGTGCTCAAGAAAAATCATCCGATACATCCATTGAGCATTCAAGCTCGCAATGCATTTCTTGCTAGCTGACAATTTTTTCAAGTAGTTTAATCTCTTTGACAAGATTAGTGTGGCCCAGTAGCTCAGTAATTTTAAGTCCAAAGCAATCATCAATAGCCACAACTTCTCCTCGTGCTACTAATTGATTATGAACATAAAGATCTACAGACTCGTTACAATGTTTGTCTAATTCAATGGCAGAGCCTTTGGTTAGCTTTAAAACATCTTTCATCATCATCTCAGAGCGTCCCAGCTCGACTATCAGCTCAAGGCTGATATCACTAAGAAAGCCTAAGTTTCTTCCGACGTTAACTTGGTAAGCAGATTGATCATCAAGAGCTATATCTTCCACTACTTGACCAGTTTCTTCTTCTTCTGAACCAGATTGATCAGAATTATATTCTTGTTTGATTTTTTGTTCTAAAACATTGAGATCAACAGTCTCTGCAATCTCAGAGAACTCCGCAACTAAAGTTTCAACCAAAGCTTCGTTTACTTCTACGTGTAAAGGACCATCAAGCTTAGCTGCAATTTTAACTTTAAAGCCAAGTCCGGTAGAGTTCTCAGTTCCTTCTGGCACCGACAAAGAAGCGTCTTTAATGCTTTGTAAAAATCTAAATTCATGATCACCAGTTTGAACATCAAAATCATCCTTAAGTGTTTTGAGTCTTTCAAAAATTGAAACAACTACTGTGTTGATTGTCTCGGCAAAGACCATTTGATTGGTTTCATCAGGAATGACATCGTCACTAGCATTACCGTCACCACCCATAGCCAGGTCAGCTATACAAAAAACCTGCTCATTAGAAGCGATGATACTAATAGGACCTTGAAGGCTGCCAGAGCTTGGTACGCTTATTAAATACGCGTCCCTTTTGACCACGATTTTGTCGGAAATAATGGTGTCTATCAAGCGTGAATAAGTTAAATTGACGTTTCTATTTAATATTGAGGATAATTTAATAGATGCCTCTATTGCAATTAACTCAGCAATAAATGCAAATTTTTCTTCAACTGTTTTATCTAATGCCATAAGCTAGAACTTAGAAACATTATTCCTGTATCAGAATCTTATTAACTAGTTCTTTTAGTCGTGAATGCTTGAGCCAGAGAACTTGCTTACGATTCTTTTTTGAAATACGGAAAGGTTTGCTCCATATTATATTTCATGCCTTGTGGAGGCTCTTTACAGTTGATATAGTCTACCTGGCCTAGTATCAAGTAACCACCATTACGGACTTTTTTTGCAAGCCTAGTAATGATATCTGCCTTGGTGGTGTCGTTGAAATAAATTAGTACATTTCTGCAGCTAATAAAATCCATATCAGGAACATGCGATGCAAAATCTTCAACCAAATTAGATCTTTTAAAGTTGACTTTTCTTCTAATTTCATCTTTTACTTGCCATGATTTATTATCAATTTGCTTGAAGTATTTGCTTAGTCCATCTTCTCCTAAGCCTCTGTTCACTTCATGTGTCTCATAGATGCCATTTTTCGCTTTGTCAATAATAGCTTGCGATAAGTCAGTAGAATAGAGTGATAAATTCCAAGTTTTTAATTGTGGGAATTTGTCTAGGATTCTGAAATATATACTATAAATCTCTTGCCCAGAAGAACCTGCGGCAATCCAGATATTGATAGATTTTGTTGTTTCTTTAGCGGCAATTAAATCAGGAAATAAATTATTTTCAAGGAAACCAAAATATCTTTTGTCTCGGTAGAACATGGTTTCGTGTACTGTGAGTCTTTCAAAGAGCACTTGCGATTCGTATCTTTTTCTATCAGCCAAAAGAGAGTCAAAAAATGCAGTAAAGTTCGTCTCAGAGCTATTTTTATAAAGCTCAGCAAATTGTTTGCTCACCCATGTGCGCAGTCTTGGGGCAAAAACCATACCTGTTTTATGCTTGATAAAGTCAAGTAATGACTCCAATTGCACGTTTGATAATTCAATGTCTTCAGTTTCTAATACCACAAATTGCTCCTGCTAAATATTTGCCAATCTCATCAATGTCCAAGACCTCATCGCTTAAACCAGCTTCATATACTACTCTTGGCATAGCCCATACCACAGAACTTGCTTGGTCCTGTGATATTGAGAAACAGTTTAAGGAGGATCTTAAACTGCGAACTCCTTCAAGCCCATCTTTACCCATACCGGTCAAGATTAAGCTAACTACGCTTTTTTTATAATGTTGAGTTACTGATTTAAACAGTACATCTACAGCTGGCATACAGTAATTGACTTGCTCACCAATATGAACATCCACTTCGTTATTTGAAACCATAGACATATGCTTACCACCGCAGGCAAGGTAAGCATTACCTGGCTTGATAATGGTTTTTTGGGTGACTTCCTGTACCCCAATCTGACAATTTGCATCAAGAGTACTTGCCAGTATCGTTGTGAAATTTTTAGGCATATGCTGAACAATCAAAATTGGACACGGAAAATTAGCTGGCAAGTCTTTCAAAACTGTTTCAAGAGCTGCAGGTCCTCCTGTTGAAGAGCCTATGACTAAAAGCCCTGGGGACATGCTGAAGAGCTTGTTTTTGGTTAATTGAGTGTTTTTCACTCCAGCTTTTGGTACTATACGCGGCTGGCTTTTTGCTTTGACATTACTTACAATTGAAATGACTTTATCTTTGATAGATTTTTTAAGCTCTGTCAGATCTCCTCCACCTTCAACAGATCTTGATGGCTTGGAGATATAATCTTTAGCGCCAGCTAACAAACATTCAATGGTTTGCTTACTGCCGGTGCTAGTAAGCGAACTAAATACAAGTACTGAAGGCTTAGGATTGATGCTGGTATCGTTTTTAATAGTCTTTAAAACTTGCAGACCATTCATATGCGGCATCTCATAATCCAAAAGAATAACATCGTACTTACCAAGGTTAGCTTTGATTTTTTCAACAGCTGATCTACCATCTACAGCTTCATCGCTGATTTCAATATCAGGATCATTGGTAAAAAAAGATTTTAAAAATCTTCTCACTAATGACGAATCATCGACGATTAATATTTTAATGCTTTCTTTCATTAGCTATTTACGACTGCACCACCACGTCATTAATTAATTTTTTCTCGTCAAGCACCAACAGCATTGAATTATTTAAGTTGAAAACACCTTTTATGAAATTCAAAATATTGTTTGGAATATTTGAAGGGGCCGATTCAAAATCATTTTTATTTAGGCTTAAAATTTCATCGACCTTACTTACTTGTAAACAAAATTTATGATCATTGTCATGAATGATTAAACTTCTTGTGCTCTCAGAGTCCTCGTCTTTGCAAGATGTGTTAAGTATTTTGGCAAGTTTCTTTGCCACCATAATCTCACCGCGTAAATTAAGTAAACCTTCTACACAATTTCTACTACCTGGTGTTGCCGTAACATCTTCAGTACCAATAATTTCTCTTACTGCATTCAACTCAACTCCCAGCCACAAGTCGTCTAATACAAAACTGACAATTCCAGTTGTCTCATCTGAATTTAGACTAATGGTGAAATCCTCTTCTGCATTGACAGCATTTGTATTTGATATTGCCGAACTTACTTGTGCAGGCGCATCACCAACAATACTTCCCAGATAGTCTTCAATATTGAGGACTTCAAAAACCTCATCATTAATCAATGTAGTACCAATAATGAATTCAGAGTTAGTACTAGCCTCTACATCGTAGCTTTGATGTAGTAGTGAGTGATTAAAACCAACATCGATAGCAATGCCAGTACCGTTAAACTCAAAGTAGAGTGCTTTCATCGAGCTTTGCTCGCTAACCCAGTCATATTCACTATTAGGATAGATACCAATAAGGCTCATCAAGTCAACGACTCTGATGATTTTATTATTGAACTTAGCAAAGGTTCCAAGTTGCCTTTCTTCGATATCAGTTTTCTCGATTTCTTCAATCCTGCTAGTTTTACTAAGAGGTATAAGGTAATTTTTACCATCTCTAAGTTTGAATGTAAGTGTAAGGTTTGATGTGTCTTGAGGTCTTGAATCATCCAAGGAATCTTGGTAAGTCTCATCTTCAAGATTACTTTTGTTAATTTTAGATAGCTCACCGATTTTAGTAGTGTCTAAAATTAAAGCAACCTTACCATCTCCCATAATTGTGGCACCAGCATAGAGACTAAAGTCTTTATCAGAATCCAGTGGTTTTACGACAATTTCAATAATGTCAATAACCTTGTCAATGACAAGGCCATAACGAAAACCGTCTGCATTAATCACCACATAGTATATTGAGTCAGACTCATGGTCATCTTCTAGTTTTGTTTCTAAAAATTCTGAAGCGAAAACTAAAGGTAAAATTTGACCTCTTAATCTTGTGAATTTTTGACCACCAACATTTTCCAGCTCTTCTAGCTCAGCTTTATTGGCAACAGCAACTTCCTGTACTGCATTTTGTGGGATAGCATACCTCGCTTGATCAATAGAAACGATAACCGCTGGGATGATTGCTAAGGTTAATGGCAAGCGTATTTTCAGTGAAGTACCTTTGCCTTCTGTACTTACAAGCTCGACTTTACCATTGATTTTAAGAATGTTTGATTTGATCACATCCATACCAACACCTCTGCCAGAGATATTGGAAGCTTTATCCATAGTAGAAAAACCTGGATGGAAAATTATATTTAGAATTTGCTGATCATTCATAGCAGCAAGCTCATCTTCCGTGTAAAGCTCTTTTTCAAGTGCCTTTCTTTTTAAGACCTCGCGGCTAATACCCTTACCATCATCTACAACATCTACGTGTATCCAATTGCCTCTATGCTCTGCAATTAGTTTGATAGTACCTCTTCCTGGTTTTCCTTTTGCTTCACGTTCTTCTGGTAGTTCAATACCATGATCACAACAATTGCGGATAATATGAGTCATAGGATCTGCAATTGCTTCAATAATGGTTTTATCAAGCTCAGTTGCTTCACCGTACATTTCGATATGAATATTTTTGTTTAATTGATTGGCTAAGTCTCTGACTATACGTGGCATTTTTGACCATACTGTTGAAATTGGTTGCATGCGTGTGGTCATTAAAGTTCTTTGCATCTCACCAGTAACCATATCTAAGCTGGCAAAACTGCCATCAAAAATCTGTGAGTCATTATTTTTTGAAAGTTCAAGGAGTTGATTTCTTACTAAGACGAGTTCACCAGCAAGATTTACAAGCTTGTCCAAAGTGTCTACTTCAACCCTTATAGTTTCTTTTTTCTGGACTGGAGTATTAGTTTTTTTAACTTCTGCTTTTGTTGCTTCAGGCTTCAGCTCCGGTGCTTCTTTTGGCTTTTCTGCAACTAGCTCAGGCTCTTTCATCACCTCATCTTCTTTAACAGCAACTTCTGTTGTTTTCGCTTCAGGCTCTTCGTATAAGCCAAGAGCTTTAAGCGCTTCTATTTGTACAGGGTCTAGTTCTCTTTCTTCTTCTTCCTCATCATCTGATGCTTCGATGTTTATTTCGATCTCTTCTTTAGTTTCAGTAGCTACTTCAGTTTTAGCTGTATTTGTTGCAGCTACTCCATTTTTGAAAGCATCTTCAAAATTGAGTAATTGTGAAATCAAAGTATCGTATTGATCATTACCGTCATTACCTTGTTCTTCAATAACAGCAAACATAGTTCTCATAGCATCACAAACATCCAAAAATGTTGATATTAAAGATTGATCAACAGAACCTTGATCGTTTCTTAAAAGGTCTAAAACATTTTCAGCTTTGTGAGTGAGTGACTCTAAATTAGTGAAGGCCAGAAAACCACTAGCTCCTTTGATACTGTGAATCATGCGAAACATAGAATCCAAGAGCTCTGAGGCCGCAGGATCTTTTTCTAAGTCGAGTAGATTGCTTTCAAATTCTTCTAAGTTTTCAGAGCAATCAACAATAAACTCTGAAATCATTTCTTGCATATCATCCATACAATTTACATGCCCAATTTGCTTTGTAAAACTCTAAATGAGCTTCTAAAACTTTTAGGTGATTTCTTGGGTTTTTCATGTCAGAATGGGATTAATATTTAAGTAATGAGGCGTAGCTATGGACAATTTGAAACTATTGATTGTTGAAGACAATCCTATAGATCAAAAACTCCTCGCAAAATTTTTAGACAAAGCAAAATTTGTTGCTGGGAGCCTAGATTTTGTTGAAACACTCTCTAAAGCTTTAGAAAAGCTGACACAAGAAGATTATGATGTCTTGGTTCTTGACCTGGGATTACCCGATAGCTATGGCATAGACACTTTTTATAAAATACGCAAAGCTGCTCCTGATCTGGCTTGCGTGATCATGTCGGGACTTGCTGATGAGGATCTTGCAATACAAGCCGTTCGTGATGGGGCACACGATTATCTGCAAAAAGGTAAAGTTGCACCGGAAAATTTAGCAAAATCTATCCGCTTTGCTTTTAATAGGCAAAAAGCTCGTCAAGAGATTCGAATTGCTACAAGTCAGAATTTAGACGCAATTGAAGCCGGTAAAGTAAGTGCCAAGTTTTCTAGCCCCATTAAGCCAAAGCTCTCGTTTGCAAGTATTAAGCAAGGTCTTGCCAATGAATATCAAGAGATAGTCAGGGCCATTTTGGCAAACAAGATGCAAAAAAACTTGAGTATCAACTCTCAGATATCAAACCTCGCTTCTAAGTGTCATAAACACTCTGTCACGCCTGATGATATCTACAATCTACGAAGTCAAGTGAGCTTTATAAATATAGAGGATAAAATCCATGATTGCATTGCTCTGGATCTAGTTGCACAAATGATAGATCTGGTATTTTTCAGTAAGTTTAAAAGTGCTCAAGCTAAAGTGAGAGAGGTCAATTTAATCAGATGAGCTTTGGCAAAATATTACTAATCGAAGATAATCAAATTGAAGCCAAATTAATTATGGATATCTTTCAATGTCTCGATGAAAAATATCAAATCAAGCATGTTACAAGGCTTTCTGATGCTGTCAAACTTTTAGAAGAAGTCAATCAATTTAGGGTGGTTTTGTGTGATTTAACTTTGCCAGATAGTTTTGGTTTGAAGACTTTTTCAAAAGTCAAGCAATACGTTGATGATATTCCAGTAATTATTCTAACTAGTCTGGATGATGACGATGTTGCTGAAAAATTTATTAGTGTCGGCGCGGAAGATTATATTGTCAAAAAGACTCTTAACCCAAATATTTTATCGACTTCTATTAATAACGCTACTGCTCGCTACGCTGGTCCATTAGCCGAGATAGAGCCAGTCTCTGAGGCAGAAGGTTCATTATTACAAGATTATTCAGTGAATCTAAATCAATACTTGGACTCAAGCTTGAAAGATGTTTTACCAGATGTATTCCAGGAACTCGTCGATGAGTATCGAGAATTTTTTAATACCCATAAAAATTCAGGTTCTAAAGCTTTTAAAGTTTCTTTTCAAAAGACATTTCTAGAGCATAAGGAAGGCTTGTTTGTACTTAAGGCTTCTCCCAATGATATTTTTCAAATACACTTAGAAGTATTAAAGTCAGAATCAGAACCGGATCAAAAACTTGCTTTAAGACAATTGTTTGAGTTCTATGCTCTACTTTATGAGTCTTACAGCGAATATTGAAATTAGCTCATTAATACAATATTGCTCTTAACAGATTCTTGAATCTCATCAACGCTACTAGACACGCGCCCCACCATTGACTCTGCACTGCACATGTTCTTGCTGATTTCATTAGTCACAGCTGTTTGTTCTTCAACAGCCGCTGCAATGGCAACAACAATCTCATTGACAGATCTGATCGATGAAGTATTAGCACTAATAGTCGTCAGCACGCTTTCTGTTTGTGATTGGATTGATGTGATTTTTTCACTAATGTCTTTTGTTGCAGTGCTGGTTTGGCTGGCAAGGTCTTTTACTTCATTTGCTACCACGGCAAAGCCTTTTCCTGCTTCTCCTGCTCGCGCCGCTTCAATAGTTGCATTAAGAGCAAGTAAGTTGGTTTGATTTGCAATTGAAGTTACAACTTGTAAGATTTCACCAATTTCCAGGCTGCATTTTTGTAATTCGTTGATCAATTCTTCAGCAACCTCAGAATCAGATACAGTTTTTTGGGTCATCGAAGCCGCATTACCAGTATTGTTAGAAATTTCTTGTATGCTACTGACCATCTCTTCTGTTGCTGAAACTACGCTGCTGATATTTTTCTGCAGATCACAAGAAGCGTCTCCAGTACTATTTGTCAAAGAGAGTATGGTTGTTTCTAGTCTATCTTTATTCTCTTCACTTCTTTTTTTCATCTCAATTTTTTCGGTTACTACAGACCATGTAAGTAAAGGACCAATATAGTTTTTCTTTTGGTCATAAAGTGCTGTGACTAAAAGATCTAATTTTTCTTTTCCAAGCTCAATGACAGCTTGGTGTGGCAAGCTTGAAGGATCAGCTAATAGGTTCCTCTGGTGCATAGGACTTTGATGGAAAACATCGAAACTATTGCCAACAATATCATCAACTCTTATAGGCAACAAAGACTCAATCTTCTTAAGTGTGTCTTGTGATGATTTGTTCATTGATACGATTGTGCCGTCCAAGTCAGCGCTCATAATATTGATAGGTACGCTATTGTAAATCTGATCAAAAGTAGCTTCACTAAAGACAAGTCTTTTGGTGTCTTGCGCAATAACCTGCCAGACTAGAGTTGTAAGAGCAATAAAGCCCAGAGACAGCCATAACCTAAAATCTTGAAAGCCATGAGACATAATGAAATAAATACTTTGGTATATCCCAAAGCTTAAAGCAAGAATATAGAGTAGAACCAACTTAATCTCTACATTAATCTTGCCTATTATCGAATTGTCTTTTTTCATTATTTTTGTTATCCCACTGTGAAATTTATGCTCATTTAGAGTTTTTTTGTAACAATTCGCACTAGGTCTTCCCCCCTAGCCTAGGTAAATTTCCTTTAAGCTTATAAAATGAATAAAAAATCAAGTGAACCAAATTATGCTGACTTAGCCCTGAATCAAGAACTCGAGGATATCAGGCACGTAGTTTGTCACGATCTAAATGGCCCATTAAGGGCAATTAATTGTTTTTTGGAGATGCTTGAAGACAGTATCGACAAGCAAGATGATGATGGTCTTGAGAATTTTAAGATCATCAAAGACTCTGCTCAAAAGCTTGATGCTTTGATTTCTGGTCTTGGAACTTACATGAAGACCATGAAAAAAGAACCTCAAATAGAAAGTATAGACATCAAGGAAATTATTGATAATTTGATGGAAAAATTCACCAGTGATAGCCCCGATCAGAAAATAAAAATCAATTTGGCCCTAGAAGAAGCTTACTGTAATGCTGACAAAAAAATGTTCACAAGCCTCATGGAAGCTTTAATTGCTAATTCAATAAAGTTTTGTGATGCAGATCCAAACATAAATATAAGCTCTGAAATTTTGGCTGAGTCTAAAGTCAAGATTAGTATTGAAGACAATGGCCTTGGAATTGATAAAGAACAATTTGACAGAGTTTTTGTTATTTTTCAGCGTCTACATACTGACGAAGAATACCAAGGTCTTGGTCTTGGCTTAGCGCTTGTTAGAAAAATTATTGCTAAACACGGTGGCAATCTTACAATTGAGTCAGAGCCTGGCTTTGGCACAAAAATCTCTTTTACAATACCAAAGTAGTTTTTCAGGTAATTTCTAAGTCTCGAGACGATAATGTTATGGCTTTCTTGTTTCGGGTATAGCTTCTTTGTGCGCAAAATTTGTGCACAATCGAATAGGAAAAAATATGCAATTAGATGAAGAAACAAGTAGTGCAATTGCCGAGATAGGAAATCTCTGTATTGCAGGTGGCTCCAATGAAATTTCAAAGTTTTCAGATGAAATTGTAGATATCAGTGTTGTTGATGCTTACATCAAAACCACTGAAGAGATTATGCTAGAAGTCGATGCTTACGATGATTGCAAGACTCTTATTAAAATTAAAATCTCCGGAGATGTTGTAGGAGAGTTTATGATTCAGTTCTCAAACGATATTATTGAGACAACTGTTGGTAAGTTTCCAAAGCTTGAAAATGCAGGCAAGGAAAACAATAAATGTCTTGCTGAACTTTCTGAAAGTTTCTTTGTTGGTTTTTCCAATGGCATGGCTGGTATGACTGGGCTTGAAGTGAAGTCTGAAGGTAAATCAGAGGTACTTGAAGATATTGATTTCAGTAATTTTCCGCAAAAAGTACTGTGCTATAACTCGGTTATTTCAGTTGGAGATGACAGGATTGATTTTAATGTCTTTTTCTTTTCTGATGCTGAGGTATTGATTCCGAAAGTATTAGAATCGCTGGGAATGTAGTTTAGAGGTAAGTTAGGAATTTAGTTATGGCAAATGTATTGGTAGTTGATGATGCGAGCTTCATGAGAAAAAGAATGATCTCAGTTTTAAGTGAGTTGGGGCATACTGTTGCTGGCGAAGCTGAAAATGGTAAAGAAGCGATAGGACTTTATATGAAGCTAAAGCCTGATCTTGTTGTGCTGGATATTACTATGCCAGAAGTTAGTGGTAAAGATGCTTTAAAACAAATTATTAAAATTGACCCTAAGGCAAATATCATCATGTGCTCAGCATTAGGCTCAGAGCAAGTGGTTGCTGAGTGTATCAAAGCTGGTTCTAGAGCTTATATTGTTAAGCCTTACAATAAAGATCAAGTTGATGAAACCATCAATAAAGTTCTTAATAATTAAGCCATAAAAAAGCTTGTTGCGTAGTTAGTCAATCTAAGTACTATAAAAAGCATTGAAGAGTATTTATGAAGACTCAAGTATGATCTGTCGTATTTAAGCTTTGAACCTGAAGCGATCATAACAACATACATCACCAAAACCAGAAGCGAAACACCTGCGTGAAATAGTACAAAGCTGTTTGGACTCTCATCTATAGCTTCAGAGACAACGTTTTCAATAGCACTTCTTTGTACTTCAATAATTATCACCAAAGACAAGTCTATGACAAAAGCAAGAGACATCAGAGGTATATGAAATTTCTGATTTTTCCTAAAATAAATACCTAATGCAATAATTAGGAGCACTATAGTAGAAGCAAGTGAGAACATAGCTAAAATATACTATAGTAAGTAAATTTCAATTAGGCAACAAGTCCATGATTAGTACAGAACAACATATTATTCTTGCCTCGGGCTCAGAGACCCGGCGTAAGATGCTGCAGGATTTAGATTTAAACTTTAGCGTTATCAAATCTAATCTTGATGAAGATGAGTTGAAAAAAAACTTTAGTGGTGGCATAGAGGCTTTAGGCTTGTTTTTGGCAAGAGCTAAAGCTAAGACAGTGAGCCAGGCAAACCCTGAGTCTTATGTCATAGCGGCAGATCAAGTTTGTTCAATGCAAGGGCAAATTTTTGATAAGCCGGGTAATAGGGAGACTTGCTTTAAGCACCTAAAAGAACTTTCTGGTAAAACTCATGAGCAAAACTGCAGTGCTTGTATTTTTTATAATGGAACGGAGCTTTGGCAATATGTAACTAGTGCTCAGATAAAGATGAGACTTTTGAGTGACGAAGAAATCAAAGCCTATATTGAGATCGAGAAGCCTTTTAATTGTGCTGGAAGCTATATGCTTGAAAAGCACGGCAAACATCTTTTTGCAGATATTAAGGGTGATCATGATGTGATTTTGGGCTTGCCTTTAGTTGAGATTTTAAATTTTCTTTATTCTGAAAAGGTTATTAGACTTGTTTAAAGAGCTTCTTTTGACCTTAAGACAGGATGTGAGTAGACTATAGATGGAGTATTAAAGAGAAAACAGATGACTAAAAGTAATGGTTTGTTTGAGCGCAGAAAAAATCTTGTATCTAACGGGGTTGGAGTTTTTGTTGAATCAACAGTGGCAGAGGCTAAGGGCGCTATTATCACGGACTTAGATGGTAAAAAATATATCGACTTAGGTGGCGGTATCGGAGTTGTTAATGCTGGTCATTGTCCTGAAAAAGTAGTAGAAGCAATTAAAAATCAAGCAGATAAATTACTGCATAGCTGCTTTCATATTTCTAGCTATGAGCTCTATGTTGACCTTTGTGAGAAATTAGTAGAACTGTTTCCTCATGGCAACAAGACCAAGGTAATGCTCACTAACACTGGAGCTGAGTCAGTTGAAAACGCAATTAAAATTGCAAGGCAAGCAACCAAAAGACCTGCAGTGATTTGTTTCTCTGATGCCTTTCATGGACGTAGCATGATGGGCATGTCTTTGACATCAAAAGTCAATTACAAACTAAATTGTGGTCCTTTTGTACCAGAAATATACAGGCTGGATTTTCCTAATTTTTACCATAAGGGATACGGCCGCAGTGAAGAGGAGTTTTCAATGCACGAACTTGAAAGCCTTGAATATTTCACTAGCCGTTATGTCGATGTCAATTCAGTTGCTGCCATAATCATAGAGCCGGTGCAAGGCGAGGGTGGCTTTAATGTTGCTCCAAAAGCTTACATGCAGGGGCTAAGAAGATTTTGCGACAAACACGGTATTATGCTCATCTTTGATGAAGTACAAAGTGGCTTCTGCCGCACTGGTAAATGGGCTGCTTACCAACACTATGATGTTTTACCAGATCTCTCAACTTGGGCTAAGTCGATGGGCTCAGGCATGCCAATTGGCTGTGTCATTGGTAAAGAAGAAGTCATGGATGCTGCTCAAGCAGGGACTATTGGCGGCACATACCTGGGCAACCCTGTTTGCTGCGCTGCTGCCCTTGCAACCATAGAGCTTATGGAAGAAGAGAAGCTTAATGATAGAGCTATGGTTATCGGTTCTAGGGTTAGTAATCGCTTTAAAGAAATGGCGAACTGGGCTGAAGCTATTGGTGATATTAGAGGTCTTGGTGCTATGACCGCTATGGAATTTGTGCATGATAAGCAGACTAAAGCTCCTAATGCTGAAGTTTGTGATGCTTTAGTAAGAAAATGCCTTGACAGGGGAGTTATCTTACTCAAGGCAGGTAGTTCTAAGAATATTATCCGAATATTATCACCGCTTGTCATAACAGACGAGGAACTAGATAGAGCACTAGATATAATAGAAACTTCACTTAGAGAAGTAATTGAGGAAAAAATTTAAAATATGAGGCACTTTGCAATAGCCGGCGTGCAGATGTTTGTATCTGCAACCCACCGAAACATCGAAATGATGAAGCACAAAATTGAACTTACAGTTTCAATTTACCCTTGGGTTAATATGATTGTTTTTAGTGAGCTTTGCGCATTTGGTCCTTTGACCAGTCACGCACTTGAAGATACTAGTTCCGTTGAAGCTGTATTTTGCGATCTTGCTAGAAAGCATTCTATTTGGATTGTACCTGGTTCTATATATCAAAGGCGTGGCAATGAAATTTTCAATATGTGCATCGCTATCAACCC
>CAWUIS010000025.1:0-13452 GCA_963922625.1 uncultured Candidatus Melainabacteria bacterium
TTCAATGAATACGAACAAAAAGGTGTACCAATAAGACTTGTCATCGGACCAAAAGATTTAGCTGAGGGCAAGGTTGAAGTTCATAGGCGTGATATCAAGTCAAAAGAAAAAGGCATTAGTCGTAGTAACATCGCTGAATACCTAAAAGATCTCTTAGCTCAAATACAAGCTGAGTTATTACAAAGAGCAATTGATTTCAGAGAAGCCAGCACTTATAACGCATCCAGCATCGCTGAACTCGAAACTAAAATCGATAATCCAGGAGGCTTTATTAGAGCAATGTGGAACGGTGATATCGAGCTTGAAAAACTACTTAAAGAAAAATACAAAGCAACTATTCGTTGTATGCCAGACGATAAAAAACTTGACTCTAGCATACCGTGTATTTTTTCAGGACAAGTGTCAGAGGATAATGTTGAAATTTTGATTGCAAAAGCGTACTAATAAAATGAAACAAGCAGGTTTGTCAGCAAAAATTTTCATTCTATTTCTACTAGCAAATGTACTTGCAGTACAAGCTCAAGAAGAACATATTAAACATGGCGAAGAAATACAAGAGTTCACAAGAATTTTTCCTGAGAAAGCTCCCAAGCAAGAACAAGAAACTGATCTGGATACAGCTAAAAAAATAACTATAAGCTCTGAAAAAAAAGTCTCTAAGGACCATAGATTCATTAGCGTCAAAAATGAATTTTATAAAAGCATCAAGTTATCACTTGAATACAACGACAAAGTCGATGAGATCTATTTAAATGCTTACGAACTACTCAAGGATGTCATTGTCCCTAAAAACACAAAACTTAATGCAAAAGTTTACAACATCTATGGTGAGTTTATGGGTTATATCAAACAAGAAGACAAAAAAGCTAAACAGCTGAGAATAAGTCCTTTTTTTTTAATTGAATCTGAGCCAGTAATTGCTAAAGAAGAGCTCAAAGAAAAGTTAGATACAAAACCAGAAATAAAACCTGATTTAGAAGCAGAAACAAAAGCTGAGATAAAAAATCCGGAGCCAATCATTAGCTCTTCTATAGCTCGTTATATCAAAATTGCTAATATCGGCGAAGAAAATATTCATATCAATATTTTTCAACCTAATGGCAATCCTATAGGTGATGGCTGGACTATTTCAAACGATATCTATGTACCGCAGTATTTAAATTTCCAAGCGCAGCCCATTGATATTGACCCCGAATCAGAGCTAGAAATTTTAAATTCTTCCCAAAAACTAATCGCTAAGAAAAAAGCAAAAGACTTAAATATTGATCAAAAAGGTAACTATGTTTGGTTTATAAATGAACTACCACAGCCCTGAACCCGATGAACTGCAAAAATGGTACCAAACAGCAAAACAACGTAATGCTGTCCTTCCAGCTCGTTTTCAAGTCCGAGGGCACTATGTCACTATAGTTTGTGGCAATGATGAGTGCCGGCAAGTTTTCAACCGCAAGATGCTACCTGGACGTAATGACCCTGTCTATGTATGTCCAAATTGCAATATTAGAAACTATATACCGGTAGAGTGGTAATTAAGCAATTGCCAATAAAAATACTTCGTATAACTCACCATCAACAATAATTGTTCTAGGGGCACCTTTAACTTTCTTTTTCTTGCCGCTAACAATAGAAGCTGTTTTCTCTTGCTTCCTTTGTTTTTGTAAACTAGTGCCAGCAGCAGCCTGTGCTTGCTGAGAGCCTGTTGATTGTTTCTCTAGTGAAAATTCTTTACCAGCAGATTCGCCGTTAGCGTTAGCTCCGGCCCCGTGTCCAGTATTACCGTGACCACCTGCTCCTACTCCACCTAATCCGCCTAATGCCATGTTTGTATTATGCAATAGTAAAGTTAAGAAAAGTTAAACACTCGGTATAGGTATCCCTTAGTCTTACCGTCAGTGAGATAATATCCGAATGAACCCAATTTCTCACAAGCTTAGTTGGCCAAGGCGCGAAGAAAAAGAAGGTTCCCATTCTAGTCAATCACCTCTTAGCGCTGTTGCTTTGAAAAATATGAGGAATCGACTAATTGCCCAAATGTTACATTCTGCTGCTCACACACGAAAACCACTTGAAGCCATAATAAGACAGCATGCCATCAGAGAAGGAATACCTCCATACGACAAAGAGATAGAGTTAAGTTTATTAGATAGATTTTTGGGATCATTGGGCGAAAAACCACTAAGACATTTAGAAGTCTCTCTCAGGCAATTAGTAAATTATGGTCAGGTTCTCATACATCAAGATTTTTTTGAACATATAGATGGTCTTTTCCAGAAACTTGGCAGTGAGGCAGGGCAAGAAGAGCAGATAAAAGTATTTATGGAGTATTACAAAGAATTTCTTGCTGGTCGCAAAGAAGCCCAGGTCTCTGTTAATGATGAGTTTAAAGAACGATTAGATAAAATTACAGACGATTGTTACCCTACCATTTTTGTTTTTAATCATGACAATATCAAAAACGGCATGGATGAATGTCTACTAAACTTATTTACTCTAGAGTTATATCAAAGCTATTTGGATAAGGGTAAGGGTGATTCATGCCCAAAACCTAGGATCTTATTAAATGACATGATTTTGGATACTATGACTGATCTTCAAAGGGGAGTGCTGGAACAAGGAGGAGTCTTAGCGTTGAGCACAAGCCCAGACTCTTCACGAGAAAAAGCAATGAAAAATGGCCGAGCAATGTCAACGTTAATGAGAGAGAATTCCAATATTTTTGTTTTCCCAGAAAGTTCTTTTGCTTTACTACCCGAGATTGAGTTTAAGAATAGAATGCAGCCTGGAACTGCCAAATTGATATCAACGATGCTTACCAAACCACGTAATTTGGACCAGGGAGTGAGATTGATCCCTGTAGGCTTTGCCTTTAGTGATGCTAATCAGCAAAGAAAAGCTCATATCGAGCTAGGCGAAAGTGTCTATTTTCAGAATACTGTGGATACAACCCCAGACAATATACACGAAACCATAGTAGAAAAACTATATTCTACAAAAGATAAGGCAGCTTGGATGCTTCAAAAGACCTAAACATCCAACATTGCAATACCAGAATACTCCTCGATGAAAGTTTTTCTTGGACTAACAACATCACCCATCAACATATCAAATATACGGCTAGCTTCTGCAGCATCTTCAATCATGACTTGCTTAAGTGTTCTAGTCTCAGGGTTCATAGTGGTATCCCAGAGCTGATCTGGCATCATCTCACCTAAACCTTTGAAACGCTGCAAGCTCACTTTAGTACCCTCACCTATTTCAGCCATCGCAAGCTCCAACTGGTGATCCGAATAAACGTATCTTGTTTTCTTTTTGTAATCAAGTCTGTAAAGAGGTGGCATCGCAACAAAGACATGCCCTTGCTCGATGAGCTGACGTGCGTACCTGAAAAAGAAAGTCAAAATCAAAGTACGAATATGAGCTCCATCAACATCCGCATCTGTCATGATGACGATTCTTTTGTATCTTAGTTTTCTCAGATCAAGATTAGTAGCGTCCATTTTCAAAACAGCAGCTTCTGCTTTTTTCTTACCATCAGGATTTTCTTCTTCAAGTGGTACAAGACCAATTGCTTGAATCATTGATTGAATTTCTTGGTTATCATAAAGCTTATCTACAGTAGCTTTCTCAACGTTCAGGATTTTACCTCTTAAAGGCAAAATAGCTTGGTAGTTTCTATCACGCCCTTGTTTCGCTGAACCACCCGCAGAATCACCCTCAACAAGGTAAAGCTCACAAAGATCAGGATCACTATTAGAGCAATCTGCAAGCTTACCTGGAATACCACTTGAACCTTCAAGAGCAGATTGGCGGCGCACAGCATTACGAGCTTTTTTAGCTGCCTCGCGAGCCTTACGAGACATAATTGCTTTATTGATAATCGCTTTAGCGTCTTTCGGGTTTTTATCAAGCCAATCACCAAGGCTATCTGAAAGCACTTGTTGGACAGCCGAGCTTGCTTCATTATTGAGTAGTTTTACTTTAGTTTGTGACTCAAATTGTGGGTCTTTTACTTTGACAGAAATAATCGCTGTAACGCCTTCACGGACATCATCACCGGAAAGATTCTCTTCTTTGTCTTTAACAAACTTTGCTTTACGAGCGTAGTCGTTAACAGCACGAGTCAATGCAATACGAAAACCAGACATATGAGTACCACCATCTTGGTTGATGATATTGTTTGCAAAAGCCAGAGTACTCTCGTTGAAATTTTCTGTGTACTGCATTGAAAGCTCTACAGCAACGTCTTGATGTGAACCTTCGCAATGAAAAATATTTTTATGGATTGGTGTTCTAGATTGATTTAAAAATCTAACATAGCTAATCAAGCCATCAGGATTATGATAAGTCTCTGAATAATGCTGCTCATCTTGAGCTAATCTTTCATCGGTAAAAATGATCTTCAAGCCTTTATTCAAGAAAGTCATCTCACGCAAAGCTGTTGCCAATGTCTCGCGGTTGAACTCAGGACTAAACTCCTCACCATCGGCATTGCTTTCTTTAAAGATTGTTTCGTCAGGCCAAAAAGTCACTTTGGTACCGTGCTCTTTGTCAGTTGTGCCGATTTTTTTAATGGCAGCAGCTGGCGCACCTACTGGAGTGCCTTTAGGTGCTCGCCCTCGAAATTCAACAAAGTGAATACTCCCGTCTTTATAAACTTCTACTTGTAATTTTTCAGAGACAGCATTAACGCAGGATGCACCAACACCGTGCAAACCACCAGATACTTTATAAGATGAGTCTTCACCGCCAAATTTACCACCGGCGTGAAGCACAGTAAACACAGTCTCAACACCAGAGAGACCAGTCTTTTTGACCTTATCTACAGGAATACCACGTCCGTTATCCTCTATGCTTATAGACTTGTCTTTGTTAATTGTGACCAGAATATCGGTACAATAGCCAGCCAGCGCTTCATCAACAGAGTTGTTGACAATCTCGTAGACACAATGATGTAAGGCTTTGTGGTCGGTTCCACCGATATACATCCCTGGTCTTTTGCGAACAGCTTCCAAGCCTTCTAGGACTTCAATATTTTTTGCGCTGTATTCTTTTTTAGCTTTAGTAGAAGAAGATTTTTCCGGACTCATTGTTGTCATGGTATTGGTTATTAAAATTACCCCTCAGATTATTAATTTTAGCAGCTAGCAAAGCTTTTAAAGATTTAGAGCGTATAAATTAGGGTAAATTTAATACAAGTATGACTGGCATTGAAAAGAAGCTGAGGTTTTGGATCATTGACGATCTTAAAGAACGTAGACTAGAGTTTGAGAGCATCATCAAGAAGATTGAGCCTGATGCAGAAATAGTCAAAATCCCTCATCCTCTTAAACTCAAGCTGGTTTTAAGTAAATTTGTTGATTTAGACAGCAAAATTAATTTGTTTTTCTCCGACTTCAATATGAAGTGGTCTAATGTCGAGTGGGACAACACTAACGATACTGAAAATCAAGATGTAAATTTTGAAGAAGGCTACTGTAATTTTCCTGGCACCCAAAAAGTCTTGAAAGAAGCCAGATCATCGGAGCCAAAACTTAGTAAGTTTCTATTACTAATGCTCTCTACTATGGTTGTTAGAAAAGGTTCTATTTTAGCTCCTGGTGAGTTCAAAGAAACTCTTGAAAACGAATGGACCTATGAAGAAATGGGCTTCAACACAGTTGCCCCATCTTCTATCCACAAAATCTCAAAGCCTTTTGATAAGGCTGCCTATGACAGGGTTTTAGAGCACATTGTTTCTTTGATGATTTAAGAAAACTAGTAAGTGTCAATCATCGCACCAGCTACAGTCAGGACTTGCCCAGAGACATAAGCTGAAAGATCAGAAGCAAAAAACAAACAAACATTAGCAATGTCTAGAGGTTTGCCCATTCCTTCCTGACGCTGAAGACCAGTTTGTGAGTAGAGCATCTGTATCATTTGCATTTGCTGCTCTGGCACACCAAGTTTAGGATCGTCTGAAGGTGCTGATGTCAAACGAGTTTCAACAAATCCTGGAGCAATAGCATTTGAGCGGATATTAAAGCGCGCCCATTCTTTTGCTGTGGTTCTAGTAATACCATTAATACCGGCTTTAGCTGCAGCGTAGTTGATTTGACCAGCATTACCTTTAACACCAGAAGTCGAGCTCATATTGATAATTGCACGTGGCTTTGTTGGAGACTCATTTTTAGCGACATCACGCATCGCTGGCACAGAGGCTTGAACCATATTATAGGTACCTTTCATATTGACATCCACCACAAAATCCCAATCATCTTCTGTCATCTTATGAATAACTGCATCTCGGGTGATACCAGCAATATTGGCAAGCACATCTATTGATCCACCGCCTAAATCCATGCCCGCTTTGATAATTTTGTCGCAATCCTCTCTTTTAACAATATTACCGGCAACTATAGCGCCTTCAGAGCCTGCTGCTTTTACCAACTCAAGGGTCTCAGCAGCTGGAGCTTCGTCTATATCTGCAATTAAAACCTTGGCACCGTGCTCAGCAAAAAGCTTTGCTGTTGCTTGCCCGATACCACGTCCGGCACCTGTAATTACTGCTGTCTTTCCTTCAAGTAGTTTCATATCTCTTTAGGATATACCCCATGAGAGACTTAGTCTATTGCTGAGTAACTATTACTCTAAACAAAAATGAGCAATCTTTTACATAAATCTCAAAAACTGGGTAATTTAAGTATATGGCAGATAAAGTAAAAATCATAGGCGGAAAAGCAGAAGTTTCTGACAACCCAGTAGTTCTATTCATTGAGGGTGATGGCATTGGCCCTGATATTTGGAAAGCCTCGCAAGCTGTTTTTGATGCTGCTGTTGAGAAGGCATACAACGGCAAAAGAAAAATTGAATGGAAAGAAATTTTAGTAGGAGAGAAAGCCTTAAATCAAAAAGGCGAATACATGCCGCAAGAGTCACTCGACCTAATCAAGGAATACTCTATTGCAATCAAAGGACCTTTAACTACTCCTGTTGGAGGTGGCATTAGATCACTTAATGTTGCTCTCAGACAAATTTTTGACTTATACGCTTGTGTGCGTCCAGTTAAGTGGTACAAAGGCGTTCCTAGCCCAATGAAAAGACCAGATCTTTTTGATATTGTTCTTTTCCGTGAGAATACGGAGGATGTTTATTCTGGTTTTGACTACCAAGCTGGCGGTGATGAAGCTAAAAAAATCATCGAGCTAATCAACTCTTTTAATCCTGAAAAACAACTAAAAAATATTGATACTACTGGTATTGGCATAAAGCCTGTTTCTAAAGAAGGCTCGCGCAGATTAATTAGATCAGCGATTGAGTACGCAATCAAAAAAGGTCGTAAAAAAGTCCACCTTATCCACAAGGGAAATATCATGAAGTACACCGAGGGTAGCTTCAAAGACTGGGGTTATGAGCTTGTCAAAGAACAATACTCAGACAGAGTCATCACCGAAGAAGAAATTTGGGATGGAGCTGAAGCTGGTGACAAAATTGTTTTGGGTAACAGGATCGCTGATAATGCTTTCCAACAGCTATTACTAAGACCAGATGAGTACGATGTACTAGCGACTATGAATCTTAATGGTGACTACTTGTCAGACGCTGCTGCAGCTCAAGTTGGTGGTCTTGGTATCGCTCCTGGAGCCAATATTGGTGATAATCAAGCTATTTTTGAAGCAACACATGGTACTGCACCTAAATATGCTGGCATGGATAAGGTTAATCCTGGGTCTGTGATTCTTTCTGGCTGCATTATGCTCGATTTTATGGGCTGGGAAGAAGCTGCCAAGCTTATTGAAGATGGTATGGAAAGGGCTATCGAGAAAAAGACTGTTACTTATGATTTTGAGCGTCAAATGGAAGGAGCAACTTTGCTTAAGTGTTCTGAGTTTGGACAAGCAATCATTGATAATATGCCTGTAGCTGTTTAGAAGCTTAGCAAAACCTATGTGTTGCATATTTTTGTAAGGCTTGTTGCGTAATTAAAAATTACGCGGCAAGTCTATTCAATTTTAAAGATATAATAAATTTTATCTTACTGAGATTATCTTGGTAACAATTTCTATTGTTTCTGCTTTTTAAGTATGTTAATATTCATTTTCGTTTGGTGCGAAGATGCTAAACAATTTTAGAAAGGAGAAAAAGATGAAAAAAGGCTTATTTTTGGCATTATTCCTTATAGGTATGTCAGTAAGTACAGCTTCAGCAAGAGTCTCTGGATTTTCAGTTCCAAGTTTTGTTGTTGAAGATACGAAGGTTGAAATTCGTGGGAAAAACATGAATTCAGCCGCAAACCCATTCACTGTTGTTATGACAACACATGATGGTCAGAATATTGATTTAAATACCTCTGTAAACAGAAAAGGAAGTAGAGCAAATGTCTTTATGCCTACTTTGAATTCTGATGATGATGCGGTTTATAAAGTTACCCTTGCAATAAGTGGTGGCAATGTAAGCTCTGACAACCCAGAATTATTCCCAGCCCTTTTTGGCACTTCTACTACTTTAATTGAAACTGAAAGTAACGACGATCCAGAGATCGCTTCTAACTCAGTTACTTTTCCTAGTAATGCACAAACTGGTTTTTCAGCTGTTGGTGCTCAAGGCGCAACAGGTCCTGCTGGTCCTAGCGGCGCGCAAGGTCCTACTGGTGCTACAGGTCCTCAGGGTATTCAAGGCCCTACTGGTCCTCAAGGAGAAACAGGTCCTGCTGGTGATGAATTTGTTAACTTTACATTGAGTGCTTACAGAGATGATGTAAGTGGTCCTTATTCTAGCCTTTCGCAAGGTGAGTTTATATCACCTAAGTCTGGTTTCATTACTCCCCCGTCTTCTATTTATGTAGTTACTGGTAATTCTGGTCAAGGCTGGTTAGGTATACAGTTTGGTGATGAAGCTACTGCTTGTTATCAAGGTCAGTCTCCTGATTTCCGTGAAGTTGTAAGTAGAGAATTTAAACTTTACAGAATAGTAGAACCAGAATCTATCTATGATCCATACGCTGGCGACTTATCTTATCAGTGCTATCTGAGTGGTGGGCAAGAAGCTACTTTTGAGAACGGTTCTGATATCGAAATTGACCAAGACGAAATAATCTCATTGTTTATTAATGGCAGTGGATGTGGAGAACTTTGTGATTTTACATCTGTAGTTATTCCTAATCTTCGAGTCAAAGATATAGGTACTGAAACAGTTGCTACTCCTGTAGTTGATTAAACTAATATTTGTTTCTAAAACACAAAAAGAGGTACCTCAAAAGGGTGCCTCTTTTTTTACCATCCATACAGTGAGTAAAGTGATAGCTTCTTACGTGGTAAAAAATGCCCCTCAACCATTTCTATTTTATGTGCATTACTCGGATTGATAATCTTACCTGTTGAGCTGATTAAAGCTGAGTAGCCAGAATTACCAGCAAGTAATAAATCACGTTTGTTTTCAATAGCTCTAAAAACAGCTGCTGCTAAAAATTGCTTTTTAAGGATTTTGCCTTGCATAAATCCATTAAACCAAGATAGATCGTTGATATTAATAATCATCTCGCCTCTGTTTAAAACACCCTCTCTAATAAGCTTAGGGAAAAGCAACTCAAAACAAATACTTGCTGTAATTTTAAAGTCTTGGCTGATAATTGGATCTCTGGAGCTAGCTTTTGCAAAGCCTTCTCCCGCTGTAGACAGAGCTATATTTTTCAAGAATCTTGGTAACATTCCCAAAAAAGGGACGTATTCGCCAAAAGGCACAAGCTTATTTTTTAAATAAAATTGCTTGGTGCCATAGTTTAATTCATGAAACTCAATAGCGTTATAGACCTTACCTGATTGTTGAGTAAACGTGCCAAAAGCGAAAAGATTAGTGGATTTTTCTAGCTTATTAAAAAATTTTTCTTGGTATTTTTCTGTATCAATAGCAGGTACTGCACCCTCAGACCAAAGTAAAAAATCTACAGGATCAGTTAACTTAGAAGAGATTTTTGCTTGCATCGCTGCTAAATTATCAGGATTAGGCTTAGCTCCCCGACTTGCAGCGGCAGAGTAATCCGCTTGCACAAGTGCAAAAGTTTTTAAGTCCTTTTTTCTTCTTATTAGTTCGTTTTTTTCATTTTGTAGCCCTAGCAAACTATAAGCAAAAGATCCAAAAAGTACTAAGCCGATAGCTATAAAAATTTGAGCCTGCTTAGCAGGTTTCTCTATACCAAAATAAGGTTGTTTGATATTAAAACGTGATGAACTGTAATTCTCAGAAATTTTTTGTATATTGAATAGATTAGATATAGCAAGATTAGTAACAACTATAAAAAACTCAAGACCAATTGCCCCCACTATATTACTTACTTGAATCAAGAATGTGTTTTGATATTGACTATAAACCAAAAGGTTTATTGGTACAGCAAAGGCTCCCCAGTTTTCACCAAGGTTTAAAGGTAATTTATGAGCTAAAACCAGCCACAAAAAAGCAATCAAAGCAATTTCAAAAAAACCTAACTCGTATGATCTGCTACTAGTTCTCCACTCATAGATAAGCTGAGTCAAGACAACAAACAAGAGCATCAACAGTGAGTGAAACAAACTAGGTGTAAGCCAAGCGAGCCCCGTAATTAAAAGACTTTCCCAGTTTGAAAAACCATGCCAGCTAAGTGGATGCAAGCCCAATGTCCAGGAGAAAGAAACAAGATTATAGACAAGCAAAAATAAAAAAGCTTCAATAGCTCCTTCTCTGTAATTAGCGGCACTCTTTATCAGCAAAAACAATGGCACGAGTCCAATCCAAGCTAAAAAAGAAAAGCCAAAATAAGGTGAACTTAAAGCTAGTAGCAAGGCAAAGAAAATCGCAAAACTATACCTCTTGATTGGATGGTTCATCAATGATGAAATAAGTAAATTAACGCTATGTATCATCTGTGACATAATGATATCAGTGAAAATCTTAGGTATTGATCCAGGCACTGCAAGACTGGGCTACGCCATTCTGGAACTTAAAGAAAAACCTGTGCTGTTAGACTGCGGCATTATTTCCACCAGTAAAGATGATAACGATGCCGTTCGCCTTAAAGAAATTCGAGCAGATCTTTTAGAAATCATAAACAAACATCAACCTCAACTAGCCTCTGTTGAAAAATTATTTTTCTTCAAAAATCCTAAAACAATTATCCCGGTAGCACAAGCTCGTGGTGTCATTCTTGAAATTGCTGCTTCAAATGGGCTTGAAGTTTTTGAATACACTCCACTAGAAATGAAAAAAACTATTACTGGCAATGGCATGGCAAAAAAAGAAATGGTTGCCGAGATCATCCACAGAGAGCTAGCCCTTGATGAAAAAATTAAACCCGATGATGCCGTCGATGCAGTTGGCTTAGCTTTGACTTATCTGAGAAGCTCACACCATTGGCGTGAAGCTGAAATCCTCAGTGTTTAGTTTATAAGCTTTGCCGTCAATCTCAACTTCAATGCTATCTAAGCCTCTTTCCATAGCAAATTCACGAGTTTGCGTTAGTGTGAGCCTATCCTCGTCACTCAAAGGAAAATCATCTAAGCTTAATTTCTCTTTATGAGCATTGTTGAAAGCATCTAGGAAATTTGAGCTAGTACTTGGCATTAGCTTATTTAATAAAGGAGTGGCTAATTTTTCGGCGAGCATACCTGCTGGTTCACCAGCGAGCATTGATACTATATTCATTACTCGTCACCACCGTTATCTGCCAATTGCTGAGCAATAGTATTTAAAGTTGCGTTGATCTCTGCAATTGAGTCTTTCAAACCAACTATTTCTGAAGTCATTGTTTCATTGAGATCCTCGGTAGCCTCGGCTGTTTTAACAGCTTGCTCAACTTCTGTAAGTATTGCTTGTTGCTCCAAAATTTCACTTGAATCAGTAGTGTCGTAGGGACTTTGGTTTTTCAACTGCTCCATTAGAATATTGAGAAACATGCTTGAGTCGAATTCACCTGACTCGGTACTACCAGCATATTGCTCTGTTGCTGCAACTTGTTGATTCACAAAATCTGTGTCTACAATTCCTTCGATTGTCATAGTTGATTTATCCCCTTCTTATCTTTGACTTGAACTAGGTAGTTCAAAGGATTCAGAATTTTCTAGCCATTCAGGAGTAGTATTTATAAAACGTTTTTTTTGCTCTTCACGAGCTTCATTATCTGAGTGGTCTGGAGAAGCTTGAGAGTCACCAGATGACCTTGAACTGTCAGACTTACTCACTTCAATTTCCGCTTTAAATCCTTTAGATTCAAGCATGTTCTTAATATCAACGACCCTTGCTTGTATTTGTTCAAGAGCTTGGTCTTTGGCAACCATGAAACGAATATTGACATTATCGCCATCTTTAGCAATAGTCATATCTACTTTTCCTAGGTTCTCAGGGTTCAATATGATTCTCAGTTCTTCTTTAATATCAGCTGTAGGTTTGTCTACTTGATGAAATAAAAACTCAGGTAACTTAGTGACTTTAACTGGCGAGCTATAAAGCTCTGAGGAGCTGGTATTAATTGTATTGAAATTATGCACAAAGTTAGAAACAGGAGACTCTCCTAAAGTCTCAATACTATTTACATTGGCTTCAATAGCTTGACTCAATTCTTGCTTTAGACTTTCTAAATCAAGATCAAGATTCTCTAATTGCAAACCATCTAAAAGTTCAGGAGCATCAATATTACTAATAGCCTCGTAATCCACAATGTCTATCATTTGAGCTTCATCTAGGTTGGTTAGATTTGCCGTATCAACTGTAAAACCTTTATCACTTAGATCTTGTAATTCTTCGAAATTTAAAGTACTAATGGCTTCATCAAGTAAAGTATCAATTTGAGTTTGTAATTCTTCACCGATCTCACCATTTATATTACCGAGCTCCTGCAAAAGGCTAGTGATTTTGTTTTTTATTTCAGTGCTTAACTCTAATCGGTCAGAGTATTCTAGGATATTCTGGACACCAGATTCTGAATCTACATCAGTTTCTGCAATTTTTTCATTGAGCTTACGAGTTACTTGCTCCAAATCATAGCCAAGTTCTTCTAGTTTCTTTTGTAATTCTTGCTCATAGTCCAAATCACTATTGTTCTCTTTATGATCAATTGAAAAAAAACTGTAGAACTCTTGAAAAATATTTGACTCATCTCTTTCTTCTGAGTCATTAACCGAGAAGAAATTGTTCTCAGATACAAATGCATTTAAACCATTGTCGGGACTTATGTTGTTCACACTAGTCATTGACCCGTGTGCGGCTATTAACTAAATCGTCTATTTGCTTCATTTCTTCGTCTAAAACCTCTTTACGATGTAGTTCAATAGCTTTATCTTCAAGTTTTTCAATAGCCATTAACTTTTGAGAAAGCTGAACATATCTACCTTGTTCAAATTCTTGAGCTTTACGACGGCGAGCAAGACGAGTTTTTTCCTTAGAGCGCTCAGAAATTAACATATGGTTAAAAGCTTGAAAATTACGGTGTTCTTCTAGTGAAAAGCTTTG
>CAWUIS010000026.1:0-13279 GCA_963922625.1 uncultured Candidatus Melainabacteria bacterium
ATATTTGATCTGTGCTGCTTTTGACGTAGCCATCCATATTCATGATTTGAGTTGACATTTCCTCAACTTTTTCGTTTGACATTTCCATGTTTCTACTTATTTCATTGGTAACAGCAGTTTGCTCTTCTATTGCTGAGGCTATGGTGACAGTAATTTGATTGATTTGTTGCATGCTCTCATTTGCAAGAATAATTGAATCTAAAGCGGTATTAGTTTCTCCTTGAATCGCTCCAATTTTTGCTGATATATCAGTAGTAGCTTCTGTAGTTCGGCTTGCAAGTTCTTTTACTTCATTTGCTACAACAGCAAAGCCTTTGCCTAATTCTCCAGCTCTTGCTGCCTCGATGGTTGCATTTAAGGCAAGTAAGTTGGTTTGGTTAGCAATCTCCGTGACAACCTTTAAGATACTTTCGATTTCTTCGCTTCTTTGTTTTAGAGTTTGAATCACGGCTTCGGTATTTGAGATTTTTACTGTAGTGTCGTTTGACATTGCTTTTGCTTGTTCTGTATTTTGAGCAATTTCTTCAATGCTCGAGATCATCTCGCTTGATGCCACACTGACACTATTTACAAAATTTCTAACATCAGAAGAGTTTTCGTTGATATGTGTCATATTCTCCATGAGCTCTCTGGAGCTATAGTCGAGGTTGCTTGAAGATGAGCTTAAAAGCTTGATGGTTTCGGTAAGCTCTTGTTTAATTTCCTGTTCTCTTTCTTTGGCTTTTAATTGTTCTGTTACTACAGACCATGTCACCATAGGGCCGATATAGTTTCTATCATTATCAAACAGAGGTGATACCAGAAGATCAAGCGACTCATCACCAACTTTGATTATGGTTTGGTGAGGTAGGTTGTTCGGGTCAGCTAGAAGTTTTCTTTGGTGCGCCGGTACTTTATGAAAGACATCATAACTACTACCAACAATCTCATCTACTTTGATAGGTAGTAGGTTTTCAATAGATTTTAAAGTCTCATAAGAAGAAGGATTTAAGCTGATAATTTCTCCATTATTGTCTGCAAGTATGACATTGATAGGCATATTTTCTACCATTTGTTTGTATCTATTGCTCTCTTCAGCTGCTCTAAGTTTTTCTGTAACCACAGACCAGGTTACTAATGGGCCAATATATTCACCAGATTTGTTGTACAAAGGTGAGACCAAAAGGTCGAGCTTCTCTGGTCCGGCTTCTATAATGGTTTGGTGTGGTAGGTTGCTTGGATCAGCTAATAGTTTTCTTTGATGTTCTGGAGCTTTGTGAAAGACATCATAGCTACCACCAACAATTTCATCAACTTTGATTGGTAAAAATTCTTCGATGGTTTTTAAAGTTTTTTCAGAAGCAGGGTTTAACTCAGTAATAATGCCATCTTTATTGGCGATCATGACATTGATAGGAATATTGTCAACAACTTGCTTGAAAATCTCAGCATCTTCAGCGATTTTATGTAATTTATCGTTTGCTTTTCTTACTAATCCTGCCAAGAGATATGATGCCAGGCCTGCAATCACTGCCACTGCTAGCATAAATATTGCCAGGGATGAGTCAAAGCTTTTAGATATGTACCAAGCCAAGATAGAGGACAAAATACTTGAGCCAAAATTACTAAAAAAACTAATGTTGTTTATTTTCATGAGTATATTCCTCTGCTATTAATCCCAAAAAAATGCAATTTATGCATCAAATACGCTAATTTTGCCGCGGGAAAGCTCTAGTTTTAAATTCCATCATCTGCTCTATGTTCTTGATTTAAGAAAAAGCCGAGATATATCGATATGTTAGACCTGCACAAAAAGAGTAAGCATATAGATGCTTTCCTGAGTAAAACCCCTAAAACCTTTAATCAAATTAGCGAGATGGTAAAAAATACCAAGGAGTTTCCAGGTCAGCAAAGGCTTGTTTACAACCTGATGAAGCTTACTAATGATGTTAGTTCTTTTAGTTCTGACCTGATTAATTATTTATCTCAGGATGAGCAATTGGCTAAGCATATTATTGAGAAAGCAAGAATGACTACTAGACTTTCAAAAGCCAGAATCTCTGTTGCTCAATTAAAGCAATCAATCCAAAGACTTGGCTATGAGCTGGTTAACAATGAAATCCAAAATAGCTTAGCTCAACAATATATCAAAACCTACTATCAGACTGAGGATCAAAACCTTAGAAAGCTAATTAAAAAATCTGTCAGACTCGCTTATATAGCTAAAGACCTGGCGAAACGTTTTTTAGTAGATCATCAAACAGATGCTTTTTTTATTGGTTTGAATTTTTATTTGGGAGATTTGATGTTGTTACTGAGAAACCCAAGAGCTTTCAAAGAAGTACAAAATATGATTCATAAAGGTATGGATCTTAGAAGCTCTCAAATAACCGTCTTGGGCTTTGAGACTTTTGAATTATCGTCTAAAAAGCTGACAGAGTGGAATTTACCTCATTCTATTGTTGATGTTGTTAAAAACTCTGCTGATACTTCTAAAGTTGCAGCTACCCATATTAATATTGCTTTTTTGATGCAGTTTTCTGAGTATATCAATGAGAGCTTTAGTGCTAAGACCAATAGTCCTCAATCAATGTGGTTCAAAGCAAATGAGTTTATCACTAAGCTGTCAGGCTCTATAAATAAGGAAGCTTGGGTTGAAGAGATCAAGCTTATGTATATAAGATTGTTGGAAACAGAGTATAACTTGTATCGAAGATGAGATTTCTCACAAAAGCTTCTCAATAAGAGGCGTGTCTATGCGCTAGAATGAGCGCATGCCAGATTTAAGACAAGCAGAAAAAATCATCGCCGACATACTAAAACCCGGTTTTTATAAGGATATATCAATCCAAGGTGGCAGCAAGGTAGTGTTCAACTTGATGTTGGATAATCCTGCTGATGCAAAATTAAAACAAGAACTGATCAGTGAGCTTGAAAAAGAACTCAAGGCTGCTGGCTTTTCAGAGCTTGATGTTTATACAACACAAAAACCTGCTGACGGGCATCGTCCTATTGGTGGTACTAGCAATAGAGGCAATATCACTCCTAAAAGCCCTGTGCCAGGTATCAAAAACATCATTGCTATTAACAGCGGTAAAGGTGGTGTCGGTAAAACTACTTGTTCTGTCAATTTAGCAATTGCTCTTTCAAAACTTGGTCATAAAGTTGGAGTGCTCGATGCTGATGTTACTGGACCAAATGTACATATGATGCTTGGAGTTAATGAAAAGCCAATTATGACCGAGGATAGAAAAGTTAAATCCCTGGAAGCTCATGGTATCAAACTCATTTCAATGGGTACTTTGGTTGACGAGGATAAACCAACTATCTGGCGTGGTCCTATGCTTGATGGTGTTATTAAGCAGTTTCTTCGTGAAGTTGAGTGGGGTGAGCTTGATTATTTGGTTGTTGATCTGCCACCGGGTACCAGTGATGCTCAGCTGACCTTGTGTCAAAATGTCCCTATCTCAGGTACTGTCATTGTTACTACGCCACAAGATGTTGCTTTACTTGATGCTCGTAAAGGTTTGCAGATGTTTCAAAAAATGCAAGTCCCTGTTCTAGGCTTGATCGAAAATATGAGCTTTTTTGAGTGCCCTCATTGCCACGAAAGATCAGAAATCTTTTCGCATGGTGGTGGTAAAAAAGCTGCAGAAAAATTAGGACTAGAGTTCCTTGGTGCTATACCAATAGAACTCCTAGTCCGTACTGGAGGAGACTCGGGCAACCCAATTACTGGGGTTGATCCTGAACATTCAGTTTCAAAAGCATTTACTGAAATAGCTTCTAAGATTACAAAAGCTCTAAGTCTGACAGAAGCTTAGTTCAGACATCAAACACTCACTGGAGGCCTTATTGATCATGGCGATTCTAGTGCTGATTTTGTTTTTGTATTTTTTAGCTCGCTTTCCTTTGCCGTTGTAAGCTACTTCGCCGACTTGTCGTACAAAGTTGGCTGATACTTTTGCTTGGTAGGCAAAACCTTCAATACCACTGCTGATCTTGCTCCAATCATAGTCATATTGTTTAGCAGTTGTTTTTTTAAATTGACCTATGCCTCGTTCACCAGACTGCCCTTTAGCATATGGATTGAATCTTGACTCGTTATAAATTTGCACAATGAATCTTTTAGGGTCAATTTCTTCGGTCTTGGCTGTTGCCCATAAAGCTTCTAGGATTTCCATTTTTGTGAAGTCTTGTGCACTACCAATGCGCTTATTGCGCTCTTTGGCACTGAGAAAATAATTTTGTGCTTTTGATAGCCATCGTTGATCTGCTTTGCTGAGCTCTGGTCTTTCAATTCCTTCCTGAGAAAAATTGACTTTCTTTCCTTGGATTTCAATGATGTAAGGTTCAGTATCAGTTTTATCGTATTTAAGAGTTAGCTTTTGCTCCTCATACTCTACTTCTACCACCGGGCTTTTTTTCTTTGAGTAGTAGTAAATACCACCGATAGGTTTTTTAGAGTTATAAACTATGCCATAAGTTCTTGGCTGAGGAGGAGGGTAATCCATTTAAGTTTCCTTGAAGTTTGAGTTGATTAGGGCCGTGGCCCTAAGCTCTATAAACCCAAAATTGAAAAAAATTATTAAGAGCAAAGCTAATAAATTTTTCATCGGCTCTAGGTTAGATTTATTACTTTTAAAAAGTTGTTTAAATTCCGTAAAAGGTTCCCTACGCCCATACAAAAAATCAAGTAAACATAGACTATAACTGTATAATTCAAGTATGAACAAGATTCTATTACTAGCGTTTTTACTGATTTCTTTGCCAGCCTTTGCAGAAGAAGAAAAAAGATATTCATTCAGTACTGAAATGCAGACTGAAGTTATTAAATACGATGGCAAAGAAATTGAACTCAAAGTGACAAAAGTTGATAGAAAAGATGAAGCTGAGTATGGACCAGGCACTATTCTTTATGGCAATGTCAAATCAAGACGTGAAGCCCAAAGACTTTTTAAAGATGAGCTGATATACGTTCATGTGCATGCAGCTAAGGTTGGTGGCTATTACAAATCACAAGACCTTAGACTAAAGTTAAAGCCTCGTGGTTTCTTTGCACCAAGATTTACAGGTAATAGAATTATTTCAGCTGCTTCTTTGCCATTGAGTTTAGCGATTGATGGAGTTAGTGTTGGTTTGCCGGCTTCTCGTGGTGGGCTTGCTATTTGGGGTGCAATTAGTGAAATGCACGAAAGAGACTCAAACACTTCTAGGTTAAGAGCTGGCAGTATTGGTTTTGTTAAAGGTGCTTTCTACCCTTTAGATAGAATTTTCCTAAAAGGAAAAGCAATGGATATCAAGCTCGGCGATAGAATAACCATTGATAAAGAAAAAGATGGTAAAAACATTGATGCTCTTTTACGTCCATCTAGGGAAACTATCTAGATCGACTTTTACAGCATTTCTTTTTCAAAGGCTCTAGCTATAACAATTCTTTGGATTTCTGATGTACCTTCGTAGATCTCAGTAATTTTGGCATCTCGCATATAGCGCTCAACATTGTATTCGGTAGTGTAGCCATAGCCGCCATGAACTTGCACAGCTTCAACAGTGTGTTTCATAGCCATTTCTGATGCGAAAAGCTTTGCTTGTGCTGCAAGGCGTGAGTAGGGTTCACCATTATCGTGCGCTGAAGCTGCTCTGTAGGTGAGCCAGCGAGCAGCATCTATGTCTGTCCCCATATTTGCTAGTTTGAATTGGATTGCCTGAAAATCTTTAATTTTTTGACCGAAGGCTTCGCGAACATTGGCGTATTGCATTGACTCTTCAAACGCTGCTCTAGCAACGCCAATAGCTTGAGATGCCATACCAATGCGTCCACCATCAAGTGTTTTCATAGCAATTTTAAAACCATCACCCGGCTTACCAAGAATATTAGCTTTTGGTACTCGGCAATTATCAAAGTGTAATTGTGTAGTAGAGCTGGCTCTAATGCCTAGCTTATCTTCTGGTTTACCAAAGCTAAAGCCTTCAGCACCTTTTTCAACAATAAATGCAGTTACACCTTTGTGTTTAGCTTCTCTGTCAGTTTGAGCTAGCACCAAGTAGATGTCAGCTTCAGCACCATTAGTAATCCATGCTTTAGATCCATTGAGAATATAATCATCACCGTCTTCTTTAGCTTCAGTGCGCATAGCAGCTGCATCAGAACCATTACCAGGTTCTGAAAGTCCAAAAGCTCCTAGTTTTTCACCGCTAGCAAGTGGTTTTAAGAATTTTTCTTTTTGTTCATCGTTACCAAAAATATTTATAGGAATGGCACAAAGAGATAGGTGTGCCGACATGATGGTGCCAGTTGAAGCGCAGACTTTTGAGAGTTCTTCAACAACAATCGAGTAGCAAATATAATCCATACCACCGCCACCATATTTTTCGTCAACAGTGACACCAAGTAGGCCTGCTTCAGCCATGATTGCAACGTTTTCTTTGGGGAAACGATGACTTTTGTCAATTTCTTTAGCGCGTTCTTTAAATTCTTTAGAAGCTATGTCTGCAACCATTTTTTGCAGCATTTTTTGGTCTTCATTTAATGTGAAATCCATGTCTTTTATTATATTCCCAAAAAATTCTTAGGTATTTAACCTTGCCATAAATAAACTGGCCAATAGCATTAATAAGCCTTATAGGCTTTTTGGGGGAGACAACTAGGTGATAACTAAAAATTTAGTTTTACCAACACTTTTACTATCAGGGCTAAGTTTGGCTCCTGTCTTGGCTGCAAGCCATAAAAATGACCCTCGAGCTCACCATCATAAAGTACGTTCTTGGTGTGATGGAGTAGTTGATGATGAGATAGTTATCAAATTAAAAGCACCTAAAAAGTCTATTACTCAAGCAAGGATTGAAGCTAAACAAGCACCAAGCTATGTAAGAAAAATGAGAGCACTGGAGCATAAGAAAGATGCTGAAGTGCTGGCAAGGAAATTTAAGTCTATAGGCAAAGCCAAGCTCAGTTTGAAAAATCAAGTGGGTGTCTTTGATGAAGCTTTCGAGAACGACAATATTATTCAAACAGCAAAAATGAGACAAAGAGCAGAAAAACTTTCTGTTGCAAATGCCAGACTTCATTTAGACAAAATCTACACTGCAAAAGTTGATAAATCAAGTTACGCAAATTCTTCTATTCAGAAATTGATATTGCCACCAAAGAAGTTCAAAGAATTTCAGTGTAATAGTCTGAAAGACTTAATTACTAGTTTAAACAATGATCCGAGTATTGAGTATGCCGAGCCAAACTATCTCTATAAAACACAGGCAGAGGTTACAGATGAATACTACGCAATGGATCATCCTAATTGGAAGCAAGATTATGATACTCAATGGGGCGTCAAGAAAGTTGGTGCTGATCAGGTCTGGGACAGATCTATGGGTAAAGGTGTTGTGGTTGCTGTTTTGGATTCAGGTGTCAATTATAATCACCCGGACCTTTGGGACAATATTTGGGTTGATCCAAGAAAAGTTGGTGATTTAAATAAAGATGGCAAAGTTGATCTCAATGATTTGGACAAAAACCACAATCATAAACTGGAGGCAAACGAGCTTGGTAAGAAAAAAGCTATTGGCATTAATTTATCGGATAAAACAAATGATCCAATGGATGATCATGGTCACGGTACCCATGTTGCCGGAATTATTGCAGCTTCAATAAATGACCACGGTATGGTTGGTGTTGCTCCTGAAGCAAAAATTTTACCTATCAAAGTACTTGATAGTAAAGGTTTTACTAGCGCCAAAGTTCTAGCAAAAGCTATTTATTATGCTGACAAAATGGGTGCAGATATTGCTAATCATTCTCTGGGTGGTACTTCAGAAAGTCATTTAATCAAAGATGCGATTCAAGCAACTGAAAGAGAAGTTCTGCATATTGCAGCAGCAGGTAACTATAACCGCAATCTTTCTGGTGCTGAAAGACAAGTTTTCTATCCAGCAAGCTATCCTGAAGTACTTGGAGTTGCAGCAAGTACTGAAACTGATAAAAGAGCGTATTTCTCTAATTATGGCGAGACCGTTGATATTGCTGCACCAGGTGGTTCTGATAAATCCTATATCAAAAATATTCTTTCAACAGACATTAGTATAGATGGTTATAAATTGAGAGTTGGTACTTCGATGGCATCACCATTTGTTGCTGGTGTTGCTGCATTGGTTAAAGCTTATGATCGTAATCTGTCAGCAAGACAGCTGAAAAAGAGGCTTAAAGATACCGCTCAAGCTTATGATTCAAGTGACTATATTGGTACAGGAATTGTAAATGCTCAATCAGCTATAGAACTTCATTAGTCGCCGCATCCCAGTTGATGATATCCATATCTTTGGATGCCAAGTATTCATTAGCTTTAGAGAAATGCCCGCAGCCTAAAAAGCCTCTGTGTGCAGAAAGCGGAGAAGGGTGTGGCGCTTCTAAAACTAGATGTTTACTTTTATCAATCATTTCTGCTTTTTTTCGAGCAGGCGCTCCCCAAAGCATAAAAACCACATGTTCTTTTTCAGTATTAATGGTTTCAATCACGCGGTCGGTAAAGCTTTCCCAGCCTTGATTGAAATGCGAGCCTGCTTGCCC
This sequence comes from uncultured Candidatus Melainabacteria bacterium, assembly GCA_963922625.1. Taxonomy (GTDB): domain Bacteria; phylum Cyanobacteriota; class Vampirovibrionia; order LMEP-6097; family LMEP-6097; genus CAWUIS01. The sequence continues at coordinate 8,543 of CAWUIS010000026.1, forward strand.
TTGCCGAACTGAAAGGCAGGTGTTGAGCAAAAACACACCTTGCTCAGCCCAGCTATTGAGATTACCGTTAGCTGGAATTGCTATATCCAAATCTTGCTTCAGCTCTTTAAATATGTTTTGTAGTGAGGGAGGCTTGTCAAATCCTTGAGGAACCGAAAAACAGAGTCCATGTGCTTGTCCTGGACCATGATAAGGGTCTTGTCCTAGTACTACAACTTTGACTTTATCCAGAGGTGTAAGTTTAAAAGCTGTAAAAGTATTTTCAGCACTTGGAAAGATAGTGTAAGTTTTTATTTCTTGTTCTAAAAAACTTTTTAAGCTTTGCATATACGGCTTAGAAAACTCTGATTCAAGTTTTTCTGCCCAGGCTTTTGAAAGTTTTTCTTCTAATTGTGTTGTTGTAGTCATCGAGAATATTTTAAAGTGTCTTTTTTCTTCATACTAAAATTCAGCAGTAAATATATGACTATGGCACTAATTAAGTTCATGACGATAGCGTTGCTGATATTAGTCAAGTAATTCATTTTATTGGGATTAAAGGCTTCCATAATGACAGTAAAAAGAAAACAATAGCTTATGAGTACTATCATTTTATTGTTAATTTGTGGAGGATTGATTCTGTTTGCTATCATCGCAACAAAGGGATAAAGCCAGAAGTTACTACTGTCATATACAAGCATAGAGCTAGTTACAGAAAAAAATATTACTACTAAAAAAATTTCAAAAGCTTCAAATACAAGACTTGCAGCTAGAATTGTTGCAAATATCAAATTTGGGCTAGGGTAGCTTAGGAGCGGCACTAGTGAAATTTGCAGGCCAAGTATTAGTATGCAAAATGCAAGAATTTTTATCACTTGATGTATTTGAAGTCGCTATCGTTGTCGATACCATCATAATTTGGCTCAACTTTTTTGCCTTCATCTCCGCCTGGGAAAAAAACAGTCTTTTCGTCAGTAGTGTTTTTGTCTTTAAACATTAGATCAATATCGTCTTTTGCAGCATCAAACTCAACAATAGTACCCTCAGTTTTTTTGGTATTCATCAAGTTAGGCAGATCAACAGCAACACCAGATTGTTCAACCATAACGGCAGCATCTTGTCTTTTTGTATCAGCTTCAAGCTGGATTCTTTCAGCCTTAGCTCTGATTTTTGCTGCTTTAAGATCTTTTTTTACTGCTCTGATTAATTCTGTCAGTGCTTTTTTTTGAGCTTCTAGTCTATCCAATTGTGCTTGTGCGTTGGCTAATTTATCCAGCGCATAACCTTGTCTGTCATCAGCTAATACAAAGCTAGAACTCATTAACAGGGCAATTAAAGATAGGGCTAATTTTCTCATCATAATACTCAGTAGAGTATACAATAGATTTTAAGAACTTAAAAGAGTCTGCCAGTTTTTTCCTACTTGCCCAGAATAAATTGCTTGTTTTGCTCGTTTAAATTCGTTATTGAGTTTTTCTAGGAAGCTATCATAGCTTGCAAGATTATGATTTTTGGCATAGGAAAGTAAAGCTGCATTCAGGCAGCAAGTATTAAACCTTGCTTCAAAAGCTTCTCCTTTACCACTATTGAATATAATTTCTTGTGCTAATCGAGCGTTTTCTTGATTGTTACCACCTTCAAGGCATTTTAGGTCCGTTTCTTGTAAATCTAGATCTTTTACGCGGAAATCAAATTCTTGCATGCCATTTTGGCTTATATCTATAATTGTTGATTTTGTGGCGGTGCTCAGCTCATCTAGTCTGTGCTTGGAGTCATAAGATTGAGAGTGAACCAGGATCATTCTTTGGCTGGCTTTTCTGCAGAGTAGCTCCTTGCAGACTTCAATCATTAAGTTTAACCATTCTGGTTTACCGACTCCAATAACTTGAGCTTGAAGCTTTAAAGGGTTAGTTAAAGGGCCAACCAAGGAGAGAATACTAGGTATCTTGTATTTTCGAGATATTTGTTTGATAGGTGCCATTAGCTTTGCTGAAACGGGGCTTGAAATGAAACTTAGATTAAAGCATTTCAGTAAATCTATCTTTTTATCTAGAGATTTTGAGAAATCAAAGCCAAGTTCTTCAAGTACATCAACTGACCCTACTTTACTGGTTGACGAGCGTCCACCATTTTTACAAACCTTAATATCCATAGCTGCTGCAATGATGGCGCTTGTTGTTGAGATATTAAAGGTATTGGCTTCATCTCCCCCTGTGCCGCAGCAATCAAAAAGCTCCAAGCCGCTATCTATAAGAGGGCTTTGACTTAGAATAAAATCATATAGACTAAGAACTTCTTCTTTTTTAAAGTCTTGCCAATTTCTTATAAGTTCTAATAGCTCATCTTCAGCTAGGTTAAGAATAGTACTAAACTGACGCGAACTGCTTGTAGTGTTGTTCTCTTTCACCTTCTAAGATTAATTTAGCTCTTGTTAGTGAACGAGGAAACTCTCTGCCACGCATTAGTAGCTGCTCATCCCAAGATTCTGGCTCAAAAGCTTCGACTATCATATCAACAGCTAATCTAGTATCAAAATCCTTACAAGAAAAAATATCAACAGTAATAAAACCCTTGTCTGGGAAAGTGTGTATTGCTAAGTGGCTTTCAGCAATAATGACTATACCTGTTAGGCCCCAGTCTTCTGGGATTGTACCGTCATTAAACTCAAAAACATGCGGATCCATTACCTTGGTCATCTGCATTTTTTCGGGTAATTTGTTGAGAAGATCAGTAAGAAGATTTAAGTTCATCAACTTGTCTCTATTACAACCATTTGCTTCAAGCATTAAATGTGGACCGAACATAGTTAATTACCTCCTTAACTGTCTTTCTTGGACGCTAACCAAAGTTATTTTTGATGACTTCGCTTGTTTTCATGCAATCTGCCCTAAAGCAGGAGATATATATTAACAGTAGTAAGGGCTATTTAATAGCATGAAATCTTAAGATTATATGAATAAACCTCAATTTCAAAAAATCAAGCAAGATATGTACATACTTGATACAATATATTATTACGTGTTACGGAATAATGCAAATTAATCAACCACCTCTAGCAACTGCTAGTCATAATGATACAAACTTTGGCCCAGTCCGTGAGCCGGAGCCTGGTAATAACCCAGCTTCTACTCTTGTTGAGCCCCAAAGACCAGAAGAGACAAAGAGGACCAATGCTGTTGCAATATCTCAGCCTAGTGCTAGACCAGCTAGTATTGATGAGGAATCGGCTCAGCAATCAGTATTTAATAGGGTTTTGAACTGGGGTAAGCAAATCGCTTCTTACGGCACCTATGGTGTCGGTGGCCTTTTTGGAACGGCTGCTATTCTAAGTTATTTCTTTTTGAGTAGCACTCTATCGTATGTCTTAGGTGGTATTGGGCTTGCTTTCGGCTATATAGGTTTTCAATTTAGTCGGGGTACTAATGATGCCAGTGACTACAGCATAAATAAAAGGCCTGAAACCATTATGCAGTCCGTTCTAGACGACCCGTCTTTGCTAGAGAGAACTGCTTCTAGTGGTGGCAGTGTCAGACCTTTGCTTAAAAAAGCTGTAATGGAGTTTGGGCTTCACAATAAAAACATGTCAGCAGATCAACAAAATTTGCTGGTTGGTTTAAGAGGAGTTTTAAAGTCTTATGAGACTATGACAAGCAACAGAGAAGATGAAAGGAATGCTTTGTTTGAGGCTCAAGAAATACTGTCGCTTTTAAATGATTTACTAAAAAGCGGAGACGAAGTGGATATTGAAGTGCAGCAGAGACAAGACTTGCATCAAGCACCAGCTACATAGGAATAATAAGCTTTTGACCGATTTGTAAAAGCCTGACATTACGGATTTTATTGGCGGTTTTAATTTTCTGGATTGCTTCAAGACTTTGTGTCCCATAGAAGCGCAGTGCTATTTTATCGAGTGTATCCCCGCTTCTGATGCGATATTCAATCAAGGTGACTTTGTTGGATTTCAAAAGTGGAGAATTTTGAGCTAGTTTTTCAGCCGAACCTTGATTAATAGTTATGTTTTCAACTTTTAACTCTTCGTTTTGTGGCTCTTTGATTTCTCGCTTTTGGTCAGGCTCTTCAGTTTTTTCAAGTTTATCTTCGTTAATAGTGTTGCCATCAACGATGATTTGCGTGTCACCAAGAGTGTTTGAGTAATCTTTATTGGGTGTAATCAAAGAAAAAAATAAAAACAATAAAGCTGCGATTAATATCAATATCAAGGCAATTGCCCATGTTTGTATGTTTTTATAGTCTCTTGTACTCAAGAAAGTCGAATTAACTGGCTTGTAAAAATTGTTTAGATCGCTGTCAATACCATCACTTTGGCTAAGAACTTGTAAACTATCTAAAGTCGGTTTATTAAAACCAAGTTCATCTTTTATTTTGGGTGATAAATATCTGTCAGCACCCTGGTTGATGCTGTCTTTAATTTTGTTTTTGACCGAATTGAATTTCAAGGTTTGCTTATTATACTATTTTGGTCAATACTGACACGATCAAGCTGAACTATATCCATAGCATTAATATAAAGATTCTTAACATGGTCTTTTGCTATGAATATCTGTGAATCCACATAAAGTGGGCTTATAGCCATATCTTCATAGCTTAGGATACGCTCTGCTTTGGTATAGAGCCTCCTACGCTCTCTCAGATCTTGTATTGAAGCAGCTTTTGTAACTATTTGGTCGTATTCAGGGTTTGTATAACGACCATGATTGATATGGTTGTTACTGGTAAAGAGCTGCATGAAGGTATCAG
>CAWUIS010000027.1:0-12991 GCA_963922625.1 uncultured Candidatus Melainabacteria bacterium
TACCAATGTCAAACTTTCAAATAAACTAAAAAAGCTGAGCCAAGACAAAAGCAAAATCAAAAGCAAAATCAAGCATTATCACTCCTATAGTGGTATGAAGCGCACCATTAAAGAAGAAATTAAAGTACTAGAAGCAAACGAGATACTAATCAAGATAAAGGCATAGTTTGCCGTTTCTAAGCAACTCTCCTATAATATCTAGGTCTATGAACGTTGAAAATGCGTGGCTTATAGCCTTTTACCCCCTTATCTCAGCAACATTAATTATGTTTTTTACGCATAAGTCTCGTGCTGCATCGATGGCCTTGTCGGTCGGTGCCGTTGCTGTTGGCTTACTGCACTCATTAATAGTGTTTTTTACTTTCCATGGTCACGGAGCCCATGAGGTCAATTTCACTTGGGTTAAGGCTGGTAATTTTCATTTGGATATGGGCTGTCTTATCGATCCGCTCACTATTTCGATGCTTCTAGTAGTCAACCTTGTTAGCCTTTTGGTGCAGTTCTACACTCACGGCTACATGAACGAGGATAATGGCTATACCCGTTTTTATTCTTACTTATCGTTATTTACTTTTTCAATGCTTGGCTTAGTAATTGCAACAAACCTATTCCAGATGTACTTTTTCTGGGAGTTAGTTGGTGTTTGTTCTTTTCTTTTGATTGGTTTTTGGTGGCATAAACCAAGTGCTGCGCATGCTTGTAAAAAGGCTTTTGTTGTTAACCGTGTTGGTGATGCCGGCTTTTTACTCGGCTTGATTATGCTTTATTGGTTTACCAAAGAATACTGGTCATCAAGCACTGGTAACGAAGTGGCGACTCTTGCTTTTACTAAACTTAAAGCAGCAGCGGAGTGGGCTATCTTCAACAACGACCTTGCCATAGTTGGCTTGGTATCAATCACAACTATTGGTATTTTAATTTTTATGGGTGCTGCTGCAAAATCAGCACAGTTTCCACTGCATATTTGGTTACCAGATGCTATGGAAGGTCCTACACCTATCTCAGCTCTAATCCACGCTGCAACAATGGTTGCTGCTGGTGTTTATCTACTAGCTCGAGTTTTTCCTATCTATAATGTCAGCGGCGCTCAAGTGCTGACTGTAGTTGCTTGGATTGGTGGTATCACAGCTATTTTTGCTGCAACGATTGCCTTCAGCCAAAATGATATTAAAAAAGCACTTGCTTATTCAACCTGTTCACAGCTCGGTTATATGGTAATGGCAGCTGGACTGGGCGCGCCGGTTATTGCGATGTTTCACCTGATTACCCACGCTATGTTCAAAGCCATGCTGTTTTTAGGTTCTGGCTCAGTGATCATGGGCTGTCACCACGAACAGGATATGCGTGAGATGGGTGGTTTGAGAAAACACATGCCAATTACTGCTATCACGTTTTTAATTGGAACCCTTTCAATTGCAGGTTTCCCTTTTATGTCGGGCTTCTGGTCAAAGGATATGATCATTGCAAAAGCTTGGGAAGTATCTCCTGGACTTTTCTGGATTGGAACCATCACTGCAGCGATGACAGCTTTTTATATGTTCAGAATTTATTTCATGACCTTTGAAGGCAACTATCGCGGACATGCTCATCCTCATGAACAACCACCTGAAGTAACCGGACCACTAGTAGTACTTGCTATTCCTTCTGTGATTCTTGGTTTTTGGGGCTCGCCTTTTATGGGTTACCAGCTACAACATTACATGGATAGTCACTTCCATTCACACTTAAAGCATGGACAAAGCGCTATGGAGTTTTTCATGCACGAGCTTTCTCAGCCTTTTGGATATCTACCTTTTGGAGCTTTTGTCATAGGCACTATTGCCGCTTACCTAATCTACATGAAAAAAGTCAAAATCGGTGGCATGACTGTAAACGAGATGTTCAAGAAGAGCTTTGCTATTGTTCATCAAGTTTCAGCCAACAAATGGTATATCGATGAAATCTATAATGCTGTGGTTGCAGTTTTCATGTGGTTGTTTAGAGCAACCTGGAAATTAATCGAACGTATCTTCATCGAGGGTTTGATTGTCAATGGCATCGCTTGGAGAGGATCGGAAGTTGTTGGAGAAGTTATTAAAACACAACAAAACGGTAGAGTTCAAAGCTATGTCTTGTTTATAATCACTATGGTAGTTATTGCAGTAACTTATTTCTTGTTGCAATAAGCACAAAACCTTAGAGATGAAATCCCCATTCCACAAAATTTTGCCTTCTTTGAGGCTGGTAGAGATGCCTCAGTACGCCTTTGGCCAGCTTGACGCCCTCAAAGTTGAGCTACATAAACAAGGCCAAGAGATCATAGATCTTTCTTTAGGCTCGCCCGATGCCCCCACTGATCCTAGTGTGCTTGAGGCTCTTAGTTGCGGCATGCAAAAATCTCGTAACCAAAAATATCCTATTTTTAGTGGGCTGCCAGAATTTAAAGAGGAAATTGCTACTTGGTTTAAATCTAGATTTGCTGTTGAACTTGACCCTGAAGCGGGTATTTTACCACTACTTGGTTCTAAAGAGGGTATTGCTCACTTAGCCTTTGCTTACATGCAAGAAGGCTTTACTACTATCATTCCTTCACCTTATTACCCGGTGCACATGAGAGGTACAGTGCTTGCTGGTGGTAATGTTTATGAGCTCAAACTCAAAAAAGAAAACAACTACTTGGGTGATTTAGATGAGATCCCAGAAGACGTTTTGATCCGCGCACGCATGATGATTATCAGCTACCCGCACAATCCCACTGGTGCGGTTGCTTCTCGGGACTACCTAGAAAAAGCTGTCAAAATTTGCAAGGAGTACAACATACTCCTAGTTAATGATTTTGCTTATTCTGAAATTTGGTTTGACGACAACAAACCACATTCAATTTTTGAAATTCGCGGCGCTATGGATATTGCCATTGAGTTTCATACTTTCTCTAAAACCTACAATATGGCAGGGATGCGCCTAGGCTTTGCCGTAGGCAATCCAGAGATAGTACAAACATTATTCAAGCTCAAAACCAATATCGACTATGGTGTATGCATGGGTATCCAAGAAGCAGGTATCGCTGCTATCAAGCTTGGAGACGAGTACAGAGAAAATATTCGTCTTGAGTACCAAAAAAGGCGCGATTATATCTACAAGGCACTCACTAATATGGGCTTTGATATTAATAAGCCTGGTGGTGCTATGTATTTTTGGCTACCAATTCCAAAAAACTACATCGAAGAAAACAAAAGCTCTTTTGATTTTTCTAGAGAGCTGTTGGAAAGCACAGGCATTGGTGTAGTGCCTGGTGTCACTTTTGGTAAGCATGGTGAAGATTATTTTCGTATTGCCATGGTGCAGCCTATGGCTCAAATTGAAAAAGCCATGGATAAATTTAACGATTTTCTTGGTAAATGATTGAAATGGGATGAGATCTAAGTCTCTGAATCCTTAACTTCAGCTTTAAACTCTTCTGAAGCCTCATCAATGCCTTGCTTAAAGCTCTTCAAGCCTTTGCCAAGATTTTTGCCAAGTTCAGGGAGCTTTTTTGGACCAAAAATAATCAAAGCAACCACAAGGATTACTACTAATTCAGGAATTCCTAAGCCAAAAGGTAGCATTATGACTATTTTAACTTATGAATTTACATCAAAAAGACTATTTAGCTAAAAAAATACGCACAGATTGGTCTAGATAATCAAAGCTAGCCCCGGGTCAGTTATTAATAAGTGTCAATATTCTCTATTACAGAAAGAATATCTCATATTGATAGCTATCTCCAAGGTATTGATGGCAAGATCAAGGCGCGCTTTGGCACTAACCAAAACACAAAATCTCAAGGTCCAGGTTTCAAGGCTGTTTTTGACCACACCCTCAACAAAGGACAAACAAAACAAGTCCAAGCCAAGGTTGTAGACAATATGTCACAGCTGCCAAAGGGCTTTGATCAATATATAGATAGTGCAGCTAAAGATGCCAGCAGAAAATATGGTGTTGACCTGCCCACAAGTTTAGTAAGAAGCGTGATTAAACAAGAATCTGGCTTTAACCCTAAGGCTAAAAGCCATGCTGGAGCTGAGGGTCTTATGCAATTGATGCCAGCCACCGCTAAATCCTTAGGTGTAAGTAATTCGAGCAACCCTTATCAAAATGTTAAAGGCGGGGTCACGTATCTTGCCCAGATGCTTTCAAGATTTGATGGCAATGTCCATAAAGCACTTGCAGCTTATAACGCTGGACCAGGTGCTGTTGAGAAATACAATGGTATCCCTCCTTACAACGAAACCAAAAACTATGTCAGTTCAATTATGAAAGATTACCTGACACGCGAGAATTATCAATCTGTTGATGTAGTTGCTTAGAAAGTCGTGTTAACATCTACTTTTGTTATCAAGGAGATGATTATTAATATGAAAAAGCTCAAATATTTCGTACTTGCCCTCATGGCATTTGCAGTAGCATCGTGCTCAACTGCTCCAAAAATTTCTAAAGGTTCTGTAGTTAAAGTTGAATACACTGGCACGCTTCCAGATGGTTCAGTTTTTGATACTACTGAAGGCAAAAAGCCTCTAAGCTTTCTTGTTGGTTCTGGTCAGGTCATACCTGAATTTGAAAAACAAGTAACTATGCTATCTAAAGGCCAAAGCAAAAAATTCAAAGTTGATCCTAAAACTGCTTACGGTGAATCAGACCCTAAAAAAGTTGTTACATTACCTCGTGATGGTAGATTCAAATCACTTGAATTGAAAGAGGGTGCTGTAATTTTTGCTAACAACAAAGCAGCAAACGGCCGAATTGTTCAAACACCAATGAAAATTCTAAAGGTAAGTGAAAAAGAAGTCACTATAGACTACAACCACCCGCTTGCTGGTAAAGAATTGACTTTTGAAGTGAAACTTGTTGATGTAGTTGAACCTAAAGTTGATACTACTGCTCAGAAGCCAGATCAAAAAGCTGCTGAGAATGTAGAACAAGCAAAACAAACTGCAAAAAGTTAACGTCAATTTTCGCAGGAAATCTAAATTACAAAGGCTCCGAAACTAATTCGTTGTATTTGTCGTAGGCCTCAGCTGGACTGAGGTCTTTTACGTTATTATGCGATAAAGGATGTAGCTCATCAAAGCTTTCAAAGGTAGGTTCGTCCAAAAATACTTGTAATTTAGTGCCTGGCTCAATCCGCATATCGTCTTTTTTGATCATGCTACTTGCTAAATAAGCACCACCAAGAGCCATACTGCCCATAATCACCCTGTCAGCCAAAACTTCGATTCCCATTGAACCAAAAGGCTCAACCAACTCTGTAAAAGCCCAGCCAATAGTTCCACCAGCAACAGCGCCACCGGCACCAGCTGCCATTGCTTTTTTCTTATAGCTCAAACCCTGGTTTGAAGCTTGCACGGCTTGACTTTTTTGGTTTAACTCAACTTTTCTAACACTTGCTTTAATAGGGATATAGCGTCTTTTCTCTCCAACACTACCCGGAAGCGATATAGAATCAAAAGCTAACTCGACTTTTGGTGATTTATGAAACTTACCTGGGGCTTTTAACTCTTTAATATAGCCATGTAGAAAACTATTTGCAGGGATTAAAGTATAGTCACCTATCATAATATCTTCGGTAGTTTGCATGGTAACCATGTCACTTTCACGGTTGATACGAGTATCAAGTGGTGTTCTAAGCTCACCCTCGATCTTAAAGCCTCTAGGTAAATAATAACCATCGTTGCGGATAATGCCACCGCTAAGAGTCTCAGGATTGATACTAGACTCGTCATTTTTCTTATCCTTAGCGTAAGCCATGCTAGTAGAAGCAAAAACTATTGTCATTACAAGAAAAATTAGTCTTTTTAGGCTCATCTCTTAGCTATATCGACATAAGCACAGTAAAAACCATAGTACAAACGATCTATCACCCATCAAATGGCAGAATTTTGACAGCAAGTGGTATATTACTTAGCAGATCCCAAGGAAATGGAAGCAGGCTACTCGTTCCTACTTATTAGTTTTTTAATCATACTCAACGGTACTTTTGTTGCAGCGGAGTTTGCTATAGCTAGGCTTAGAAAAACTCGCATCGATCAAATTGCAGAGTCGAATGAATACTCAAAGGGTAAAAAAGCTGCTGCTCAAGTTTTACAAAAAATTCTCAGACAGATTAACGATTATATTTCTGCTTGCCAAGTTGGTATCACTATTTCTAGTCTTGCTCTTGGTGCTGTTGCCGAAGCTCGCCTTGAAAAAATGATTGCTCCCTATATTGCCAATCTTAATCTTGGTATCGACACACATGTAATTTCGATTACACTTGCGCTTTTCATCGCAACATTTTTGCATGTCATTATTGGCGAAGTAGTACCTAAAAACATTGCCATCATTAATGCTGAAAGAGTTGCTTTTAACTTAGTCTATTTCTTGCGTTTTCTTTATCTGCTTTTCAAAATACCAGTAAAAATGTTGAACTTTGTTTCTAATATTTGCCTGCATATACTTGGTATAGATTCCAATATTACTGATGATGTTCATACTGAAGATGAGCTGAAAATGATCCTTTCTTCCTCACAGGCTCAAGGTGTGCTTGAAGAAGAAGAAGAGCAATTAATACAAAATGTTTTTCAATTTAATGACACTATCGCAAGAGATGTAATGATCCCGCGTGGTGACATGGTTGCTATTGAAGCTGGGGTGTCCATAGAAGAAGGTGGGAAAATTGCAAACAATTCAAGCTTCTCAAGATTTCCTGTTTTTAAACAAAGACTAGATCAGGTCATTGGCTATGTAACCATCAAAGAAATTTTAAAGGCCTACCAAAGTGGCAAAGTGGCAGAAAATATCGAGAGCATTAGCACCGACATTTTAAAAGTCCCCGATGGCATATATGTAATTGATCTACTACAACAAATGCAGGAAAAGAAAAAGCAGATTGCTATTTTGATCGATGAGTTTGGCGGGGTAAGTGGACTGGTCACAGCTGAAGACATTGTCGAAGAAATTTTTGGTGAGATTGAAGACGAGGATGAAGTCGAAGAAGAAGAACAAATCAAAAGTCTCAATGACAATAGCTGGCTTGTCGATGGACTTGTTAATCTAAAAATCGTTAATGAAGAGCTTGGTACAAACTTTATCTCCGAGCACTATGACACTATGGGTGGTTTTGTCTTTGGACTCATTGGAGCTGAGCCCAAAGCCGGTGATAAAGTCAACTACAACGGACATGTGCTAGAAGTAGAAAAACACGAGAAAAATAGAGTTAAACGAGTTAAAATCTCAAGTTCGTGAAAGTACAAAATCTTATGGACAAGATTGGTATGGCAGCAAGCTCTATCTGCGCTCTGCATTGTGCTCTGGCCCCGGTTTTAGTGACAGTAGCTTCACTCATTGGTTTAGGTTACTTCTTTGAAGAAAAGTTCGAGACAAATTTCATCATGGCAACTCTTGGGCTTGCTTTCATTAGTTTTGCTTGGGCTTTTTACAAAAACCATCAGCAACTTAAACCAATTTATTTATTGTTATTCGGCGGGTCTCTTTTCTACATCGCGCATATAGACTCAGTTACAACGCACTTACCTGAGTCTGTTTTGATGGCCTTAGGTGGTCTATCTATTTCTGTTTCACACTTTATTAATCTAAAACTTTGTCGTCAGTACCGTCAGTCCGATGATCGCGACTAAGAGTCAATAGTGATTCTGGTTAAAGTCTTTTAAGGAAGAGCTTTAGTCGCCAAAAGTCCTTTAAATGCTAGCTTTGCTTCAACCCCTTGTTTTTATGAGATTTTTATTAGGGAGATAGACCTTGAAGCACTCTTTAAAAGGTTCTATATTAATGAAACCTAAGACGAAAGGAAACAATCCAGAGTCCCATATTTAGTGTTTTTCAGAATAAATAAGGTAAAAACACTCAATATATGGGATCAATAGTGGAAAGTCTACGTCTATGCATATACTTATGGCAAGCAAAACTGATAACCTAGAACTTATTAACAAATTAGATCCTAAAACTGAAACAGCAAGTTTTCTTGATGATTTTGATCATGTAGAAGATGATGCTCTTGCCAATGAAGCTAAAAAGCAGCACAAGCGATCGATGCTAGCAGTGCGCGATTATTACAAGCCTTTTGAATACCCACAATTTTTTGAGTACTTTAAGCTACAACAACAAGCTCATTGGTTACCAACAGAAGTACCTATGGCTGATGACATTGTTGATTTCAAAGCAAAGCTAACAGCACAAGAATCAAATCTTATTATTCAAGTTTTGAGATTTTTCACTCAAGGTGATCTTGAAGTTCAAAACAACTACAACTCTCAGCTTGTTCATATTTTTCCTAAGCCTGAAATTACTATGATGCTGACATCTTTTGCAGCAATGGAAACAGTACATGTTTGGGCTTACTCTCACTTGAATGACACTCTTGGTTTACCTGAAGTTGAGTACAAAGCTTTTCGTGACTACGAAGCCATGAAAAACAAATACGAGTACATGCAAAATTTCTCGGTTGATACAGAAAGAGACATTGCTAAAAACCTCGCTGTCTTTGGTGGCTTTATGGAAGGTGTTTGTCTTTTTGCAAGTTTTGCCATTTTGATGAACTTCCCAAGACGCGGGCTACTAAAAAATGTTGGGCAGATCATCACTTGGTCAATTCGTGATGAGTCTCTTCACTCAGAAGGTGTCTGTGCCCTTTTCAGAGAACTAATCAAAGAGAAACCTCAACTGTGGACTGATGATTTTAAAGAAGAGTTATACACAGCCTGCCGTGATATGGTCGGTCTTGAAGACAACTTTATCGATACTTGTTTTGCTCTTGGTGCCGTAGAAGGTCTTGCTGCTGAAGATGTCAAAAGATACATCAGATATGTTGCTAATAAACGCCTCGGTGATCTTAATTTGGATCCTATTTACGACATCAATGAAAACCCACTACCTTGGCTCAATTTAATGGTTAATGGTAAAGAGCACGCTAATTTCTTTGAAACCAGAGCTACTGAGTATGCAAAAGGTACCATCATCGACGATTGGTAAACAAAATCTCCAGCACCTCACGAGGACTGTTTTTGTAATTTAACTGTTGTCATTAAGGCAATTAATATTGAAAACACTGTTGTCATTGTTAGTTTATGCTCATCAAAATGAGCCCAATGATTTGCAAGCAAAATCATGACTGCAAATTTAATTACCGAAAAATCAATGAATTTTATAAGTGCCTCATTATTTTCAAAGAGTTTCATATATATGATTTTCCCTGAGTAAGCTTTTTTAAAAAGTTTATGTCTAAATTTGAGTTTTTCTGGTTCCGGGGACGTCAGAATAAGTCCTGCAAGGACAAAAACTGCGGTAATTACTAGTTAACTTAAGGCTAATTGCATTTTTGTACCTTAAGGGTATAATTGCAACATGGTCAAGAGGGGATCAAAAACTAATTCTCTATCACCTTTACTGAAAACTCTACCTGGCTTAAATCATCCCAATCAGAAATCTTCTTCTTATTGATTTTCCTAGGCTTCGTTTTAGGTAAATTTTTCTTGAGACTATAAGAACTCCACTTATAGAGAAACATATAAACTCTTAAATTCCAAAAGTACAACAACTGATTCAGACGAATCAAGGGCTCAAATAACATATATCATTTCCTTCAAACTCCCAAACAAGGAAAAACGAACCGTATAATAGACAAAGAAAAGTTTTGGCTATTTTTTATAGGTCAAATGAAGGAGATTTTACAATGATTAGAGATTTAGCACAGGGATATATTGCGCTTACCAAAAATTTTGAAAGTTTATCGCTACTGGCGATGCGTTTGATTTTAGCTTATGGTTTTTACGAACCTGCTTTAAAAAAACTGACTGGTTTTGATGGCATAGTACAGTGGTTTGATCAAAGTCTGCACCTTCCATTCCCTTACTTAAATGCCGTCATGGCAACAGCAACAGAGGTACTGGGAGTCATACTTCTAGCACTTGGACTCAAAACACGCATGATTGCTTTCCCTTTGATGGTAGTCATGGTAGTTGCTATTGTGACCGTACACGGTGCAAATGGTTTTGCTGCTTCACAAAATGGTTATGAAATTCCTCTTTACTATATGATCATGCTTTTTGTTTTAATGACACAAGGAGCTGGCAAAATTAGTTTAGATGAGACTTTGTTCAAGAACTGGTTTTCAAGCAAATCATAATTTACTTGAAAATCTCTTGTGTGATTTTAGGAATCAAGTCTGTAAACTCACTAAGCTCTCGTGTGAGGATAGTTAGCAAAAATTCTTCTCCTGATTTCAACTCAATAAAAGCAGTATCATGGCGCACAGCACTGGTCCAGCCAGCTTTAGAATAAAAGCTTTTGATGTCACTGTGATTCAAGCCAGCAGCAATAAACTTTACTTGCTCATCTTTTGTAGTAAGTAGATCTCGTTTCATATTAATCAGAAGATCAGGAAAGTTTGCGCGCAGATCAAGCATAATGCGTGAGATATCCTCTATCAGACAAGTGTTTCTACCACAGCCTTCTTCTTCATAAGCTAGCTGATGATCTCTTGCATAAGGACCAAAAGAAAAACACTTATTAGCAATATTCAAATAGACAGAATAGCCTTTGGCTTTAAACAAATCATTGAGTCTAGTACGAGCAAGCTTAAAAACAGCAAAATCATCTGCCTCCAATCTTAGTCCTGAACTAGTTCCAGAATTATAATCAACTAAAAATGATAATGCATCGTTATCAGAAAACCTCAGACTGGCAGCAATAGCATCATAAACATCATCCATAATTGTGGCTTTACCAAAAGAACTAGAATCTGGACTACGCTCTTTAATAATTTGAGGAATCTGATCAGCCAAATAAGCTTTTGCCATAAAAGCATGAAAAAGCTTTATCAGACTTGCTGGATAGTAAACTGGCTCTTTAGGCTTAAGATGATAAGTCACAGAGCTGGAGTCCTGTCCCAGTTGCCATAAATTAACTGAGACATTAGCTTCTATATTAAGTTTGGTTTGAGTTACCTGAGCAATTGTCTCAGGTACAAACCTCTCAAGTTCAATATCGGCAATTGATTTTAAAACCATTTACTAATGATACTGCTAAATTAAGGACATCCTTAATTTGTTTGATTTTCGTTAGAAGTATTCCAGATAGAGACAGCAGTGATATTAAGAGCAGATGCCAGATGCATAAAAGCCTGCGCTAATTTATCATCTTTAACCCAGCGCTTAGCAACATCAGACAGGGCAGCAATAGTACTTAAAACACCAATAGTCTTTTTATTTTGGTCTCGGTGTCTCAAAAAACCAAAATCACCTAGTATGCCACCAGCTGATCTTAACAATCCCATAGACCTCGACAAAAAACTATCACGATCATTACGACCAAATAAAAGAATCGGCAAAGATCCTGCCAAAATCATAGGACAATTAACCATATAAATACCTGCTTCCCACCAGTCAAGCTTGCCATGAAGAAAATCTTTAGCCATGGATTTAAATTCGTTAAAAAACAATTTTATATTTGTGGCAAAATCATTCTCTCCTTTGCCATTTAAAAAATTGCTCTCCTCTTGGCTAAGATGAGCTTTGTCTTTTATACGGTCTACTACCATATCGTAGGGCTGGTTCAAACTGGTACTAGCACCCATGACGGCATCGACATTAGTATCACCAACAAAAAGCATACCAATGGGTGGAATCAATTTAATAAATGCCTTGACAAGATCATTTTCTGATTTCAAAGCTTTAAAAGCAACCGATCCATAAGATGAAATAGGAGCGATATAGCGTGTGAAAATAAAAGCTGATTTATCGAAAACCTTAGCCCAAAAATTCAAACTCGTGGGTTTTTGATTAGTGGACGTCAATAAAGTAACAGTTGCAAGAGCATGTAAAACACCGTTAACACCACTAATAAGGTTATTGCGGAAATTAGCATCCTTAATAGAGGACATAGGGAAATTACTAGCTGCAAATGGACTAGCTCCAAGGCCTATACTGTGTAAGCCTGATGATACCGTCAGTAAATCTCCTATTGGTCACTTATATATTTACAAGTTCATCTATTGTAACAGGTAAGCAAAAACAAAAAACGCGAACCAAGTCACAAAAATATGACTGTCAATCCTATCCAAAACTCCACCATGGGAAAGCAAAATTTGACCTGTGTCTTTAACAGCAGCAGCACGCTTCAGAGCACTAACTAAAAGATCGCCAATTTGAGCAACTACTGCAAGTAGAAAGGCAAGAGCCATTAAAATCACAAAACTAATAAGCTCATAATCTAAATACTCAAAGTTAACAAATACAGGAGCCCAAAAAGCTTCATTGATATGAATACCAAAAAGCTGTGCTAATAAAACAAAAGACAAACTACCTATCAGTAAGCCACCTATACTGCCAATGACGGTTTTGCCGGGGCTCAAAACAGGAGCCAGTTTGACTTTTCCAAAAAGTTTTCCAAAAACCATCGAACCAGTATCATTTAGTGCAACTGCAACTAGGATCATTAAAATATATTCAAAACCTGCATCCATAAGACGTATCCAGGTCAAAAAACTTGGCAGTAAACCTAAATGAAATATAGCCCATAAAGAAGAACTAAGATCAACAAAACGGTAATTGAGACTAAAGCCTTGACGCAAAATTATTGACAAAAAAACGAGCACATAGGCACATAGCAAAAGACTCAATGCAAAAACATAAACAAAATTAGCCGAATAAAATTTGGCAAAGAATAAAGGCAATAAAACAAATAAACTAATACAAAAATAGACAAGATTCTGGGCCGGATAAATTCTCATCTTCTGGCACAAAGCAAAAAACTCTTGGCAAGAAAAAAGCACAACTAGCAAAACTAACAAGGACCACAAAACAGGACCATGATAATTACAAGCAATCACTAAAGCCGCTAAAACTAAACCTATTATTGTTCTTGTAAACCATTCTTGCACTATGCATTATTATAATTTGAGGTGTCCGCTAGTACTCTAGATTTGAAAAATATGCTCAAAGGTATCGATGAGTCGCGCATCGTTGCCATGAGGGCCGTTTTT
>CAWUIS010000028.1:0-12873 GCA_963922625.1 uncultured Candidatus Melainabacteria bacterium
AATCTACGCCTAGAGCCATACCAGCTGGAACTGAGGCCTTTCTGGCGCAGTCTAGAATAAGAGATCCCATCTGCTCAGCTTCCCACTTCAGCTGTCCTGGAGCAGAGTAATCTGTTTGGCTCCCGAAGGAGTTTGAGCAGACTAATTCGGCTAAATTCGAGCTATGGTGGGCTGGAGTTTTGACTTTAGGGCGCATTTCCCATAGCTGAATCCTGATCTCTTGTTTAGCTGCCGGTACAGAGGAGCCCAAAACCTGAGCCAGCTGCCAGGCAGTCTCTGTACCAGCTAAGCCCCCTCCAATAACCTTTATAGTTCTCATCAAGTGTTAATATATAGCAAATGACTAACCTAACTGAAGAAAAAAGCATGATAGAAACTCCAAAAATCCTAAAAGACAAAAAAGTTTTAATCTCAGGAGTTGCCAACAAACGCAGTATTGCCTGGGGTATCGCCCAAGCTTTTCATGCTGCAGGAGCACAGGTATGTTTTAGCTACCAAAACGAGAGACTCAAAAGTGAGCTTGATAAAACCATTGATGGTCTTATTGAAAACCCTTTCACAGTAGAGCTTGATGTTTCTAAAGATGAGAGCTTAGATGCTGCTTTTGAAAAAATTGCTAATGAGTTTGGAGGGAAGCTTGACTCTATGGTTCATTGTCTAGCTTTTGCACCACGCGAAACTTTACAGGGCGGCTACGTTGATACACAAAGAGATCACTTTGCCATTGCCCAAGATATTTCTGCTTACTCGCTTGCTGCTATGGCAAGAAAAGCAAGACCTTTAATGCAAGAATCTGATAGCCCTTCTATCGTATCGCTGACCTACTTAGGTGCAGAAAAAGTTGTACCTAATTACAACATGATGGGAGTTGCTAAAGCCGCTCTTGAAGCTGGCGTAAGATACCTTGCTAGTGATCTTGGCAATGAAAACATTAGGGTTAATGCTATTTCAGCTGGACCTATTAAAACCCTTGCTGCAAGAGGCATTTCAGACTTACAAGTTATGCTCAATAAGCATGCCGAAACTAGCCCACTCAAAAGAAATGTAGAAGTTGCAGAAGTTGCAAATACAGCACTATTTCTTGCAAGCCCAATGGCAAGCGGCATCACTGGTGAGGTTGTTCATGTTGATTGTGGTTATTCAATAATGGGTTAACGCTCGTTTCAGAGAGTGCAATTTCATTAACTCTATTTTGATACCAAAAAACATGATGAGGATTGTGTAGATTAAAAGGCAGCAATAAATATTGTGCACCTAGACGCTGTGCAAAGTTTTGAGTAAGTTTTTCAGAACAAAACCAATCAGGATCTCCCGCTGTAAAAAAATAATTGGCAGCATTAGACTTATCCAAATCGCTTAATTTATCATCTGCAATTTTATTCATCTCTTTTTGGAATCTTGTCAGTGAGCCATCAACAAAAAGCCCACTTATAAAGTCTCGGTACTGCCTGTAATAATTGACAACATTAAAAAACTCGCCTGCTTTAGTACCCCAAAAAGAATTACTCATCAAAAAATTGTTGAGCATAAAATCAAAAACATCAGTAATAAAACTAGGATCAAATGCTGTCTTGAAGCGAAATAGCAAACTCTTGAGAGTAAGCAATATAAAAGCAACAGGCCTAAAGAATATCCAATGATAGAAAAAAAACAACGGATATAGTGGGAAACGCAAAAACTCAACAAGATACAAAAGGAATTTATTTACAGAAAGTGGCATCTGCAAAAAAACTATTTTAGATCTTCGGATTTTGTCATAAAGCTCAGCATTTTGATTTTGATAAAACTTAGGCTCTAACAAAATCTTTAAAAGTAGCATCGCTCCCATGGAGTGACAATAAATGACCCTAGTAGCATCGTTATCAACAGCATTAAAAGCATATTTGCAATTATCAAAAAGATTCATGGCACATTGCGTAAAACTTTTTGCTCGCACAGCTTCTAAATCAAGAAATTTGACGTTATAGCCTAAAGATTCAAAGTACACAATCTGATCAAACCAGTTTGACTGATCGGCGCAAGAACCAGGAATTATAACTATCTGCTTCATCTACAAAGATAGACCTAGCATAACTCAGCTATCAGGTATTTCAAACTATAGCAGAAGCTTTTTCAAAATCATCTTGAGTAGGAAGCTTGAAATCACCATTCTCATCAAAGCCTCTCATCTCATCAAATTTACGGAACTGATCTCTTGCAACTCTATCAGCAACTTTTGCATAACGTAAAGTTGTTCTGATATCGCTGTGACCAGCAAGCTTTTGAAGAACTCTGATATCGATATGACCGACTCTTTCAGTACAGAAAGTATGTCTGAGCTGATGAATAGTCAATGGTGTGTTATCAGGGTTTTTCAAACCACGAGCAGATTGCTTGAAGAGTTGATTTGCTCTGTGGTAGCCAAGACGAGTACCATTATTGGTAGTGAATAAAGCACCTTCATTCTTGAGAGCTTGAGCTTCTTCGATTGTTTGTGCTTGAAATAGTACTGATCTATCTGGAACTCTTTTCTCAAGGTATTTTGTGAACAGCTTTTCTGTTTTCTTAGACATATAAGTTACTCTTGCACGGTTACCTTTACCAGCTCTAATTTGAATAATGCCATTTCTAATATCTTGTACATTTAGTGCCAAAGCTTCTGAGATTCTTAAACCACTTGAATAAAGTAGATCAAACAAAAACTCCTCTCTAATCGACTTAGCGCTAGACATAATCTTATTAATAGTCTCAACGTCTAAGTAACGGATAATATCTTTAGAATTGGTCTCACCTAAATCCTTGTTAGGTCTTCTTCTAACAACTTTTTTGATTGGGTTCTCAATAAGCTTAGACTCTCTGATTAACCAATTAAAGAAGCAGCTAATAGTTGCATAATGTCTGTTTTGTGTAGAAACGCTGACACGCTTACCTGTTCTCGTGGTTAAGTTGTCAAGGTAATCCTTAAGCTCCTGAGAACTGATTTGCATAGGTCCTGTCTCGCCAAATGTCAATACAAACTTCTCAAGGTCTAATCGATATGCCTTGATAGTATCGTTGTCCTTTTCAAGAGACACTATATACTGTTCTACTAGATTCTTTACTAACTCTTCACTCACTTGTTTTCTTTCCTTCTTAATTTCTTATCCAAACTAACCCTTAGTAATTAATTCAATTTATCACTTTTCCTTATTTAATCAAATGAACTCCGATAAATAAGGTTCGTAATCGACTGTCCTTAGAGGCAAAGGCTTGAGAATCATTCCTCTCAATAACTTCGCTAGCTCTAGAGAATTTCTTAACCTCGATGAAATATGGATAGTATCAAACTTGATATCTTGCTCTTTATCATCGATGGTCTTAACAGTGGATTTGTAGACAAGATCTCTTGCTCTTCTAGAGATTTCCTCTAAATCCATATCAGAATCTTTTTCAACATCAAAGGCTACTTGTGAAAGATTATTACGGTAACGCAAATCATACCTAGCCTCAAGTGCCACACGAGTATTAGTCCATGAGCCAATCTCCTGAACTATTTCAGAAGAAGGTCCGATAAACACGACCCACTTACTAAATTCTTGTACAGCCTTAATGACGGTCTCGGCAACAGAGTAATTAGTCTGCATCTGGTCATAAAGATAACCAAAAGGTCTTACGTGTTGAATTTCGTAACCAGAGGTCTTGGCTAAAACCGAAAGCGCACCTAATTGAGAGAGCACTGTCGCTCTAAGCTCATCAGCATCTAACTGGATTTTTCTTGAGCCAAATCCTAAGAGGTCAGGATAAGAGATCAAAGCACCTAGAGCCAAGTCATCGTATTCTTTGCAGTGCTTAATCGCTTGATCAATCTGAGCAGCATCACCAGCATGAGCCCCACATGAAATATTCACCGAAGTTGCAAACGGAATCAAATCTCTTTCCAATACCTGCTTGCCAAATCCTTGGCCAAGGTTAAGGTTAAGATCTATTTGTCTTGAGAGAAATGGGTCTGGTTTATTCATAATAAGCTGTCTTTTATTCTCCAACATTCTTGCGATTACGTCTATTAAAATAACACATATCACCCTCACCAAAGTATAAAGATAAAGTTAACCTTCTTGACTTTTGAGGCGTTTTATGTATATACTCTTTAATTAACGGGTTAAGTATTCTTTCTGTTGAGAGTCTTACGGATATAGTTTGATTCATGTACAAGGCCCTCATGATGTACTCATTACCGGAGTACTCAATTGATTGGAACTCAGCTTCTAAGCTCATATTAGCTTTATCTTGTTTTTCTAGAAAAATATTCTCGGGTCTTATGCCAAGTAAATATTCTTCACCCTCAATATCTAAAATATTACACGGAGGACTACCAATGAAACTGGCCACAAAAGTATCAGCGGGCTGACGATAAATTTTTTCTGGACTAGCTATCTGCCTTATGTGCCCTTGATCCAAGACCGCAATCTTAGTTGCCAAGCTTAATGCCTCAACTTGATCGTGGGTTACATAAATAAAAATTTTTCCAAGTGTCTTGTGTAATTTAGACAGTAGATTACGCATCTGCAATCTTAGCTTGGCATCAAGATTACTTAAAGGCTCATCAAACAAAAATATTTTAGGCTGTTTTACTAGAGCCCTAGCAAGTGCGACTCTTTGCCTTTGACCACCAGAGAGCTGCTTGGGTTTTCGGTCCAGTAAATGTTCTAGTTCCAAATCTACAGCAACTAAATTTACTAGTTTATTGATTTCTGTTTTTGAAAAATCGGCAATTTCAAGAGGGAAAGCTATGTTCTCAAAAACTGTTTTGTGAGGATAAAGAGCATAGTTTTGAAAAACCATTGCCAGGTCTCTATCCTTGGGAGCAAGCTCCAAGAGTGATTTTCCATTGAATTGAATGTCACCAGAGTCTGGTTTTTCAAGACCTGCAATAATCCTTGCAAGAGTTGACTTGCCACTACCACTAGGGCCCAATAAAACCAAAAATTCAGCTTTATCAACCTCAAGGTTCAAATTATCTAAAACATTTGTATCAGCATAAGACTTTGACAAGCCTTTGATTTTAAGATCTGACATAAGACCTTAAAAGTCTAGCAAAAGCTTTCTAAACAGCTAGAGTATCTTTTTTCAAAACTTCTTTCCATGTATCTTTAAGATCTTTCATCACCACTGACGCATCATCTATATCCTGCAAATTTTTATAGGCATTTGCATGCGCAATTTTCCCTTTCACAAAATCATAAAGAGCAAATAATCTGTCAGATATTTCTTTTGATTGATCTTCCCTCAAGCTCTCTTGGAGATGTGTAACGATGTCATGAGCTTTATTCATATACTGCGAGTAACTTGACCAATTTGGTATCTCTGCATCAGTATTTTTTTTGACTTCTAGCTTTGCCATTTGCAGCCATTGCAAACAACCTTCGTATAAAAGAACTATGAGCTGGCCTGGGCTTGCAGATTCAACCATATTCTTCAAAAACTTTTTGTTCTTAAATTTATTATTTAAAGACAATGTACTATCTCCTTTGTAAACGAGTTCAAAACTCATTTAATTAACTCGGCACTATGCCGCTGTTTCTTGAGTCGATTAAGAAGAAAATCATCTAAAAGTACTAGGAGCTAATACAAAACGCCCAGGTGCAGCAAGGAATATCAGTAAAGGCAGGATTTTATTGCTAATGGCAGCTGAAGACAATCAAGAAGAAGCAATAATCATTAAAAAGATCATCAAAAAAGGTGGTCACGGCGGCCATCATGGTGGTGCCTGGAAAGTTGCTTATGCTGACTTTGTAACAGCAATGATGTGCCTATTTTTACTTCTTTGGCTAGTCAATGTTGACCCTGCATCTAAAGCTGCTGTATCGAGTTTTTTCAAACAACCTACCAGAACAGGTCCCATGAAAGGTAATGTGTTTATTTTCGGAGGAGCTAAAAGACCTGCTAACCCAGGTAAGTTTGAAGGAGGAGCGAGCTTCTTACAATTCCAAAAACTAACACTCAATGGTCAAAACAAAAAAGAAGTGCAGAAAAAAATCCAAAAAGAGCTCAAAGAAAAATTAGAACTTGGAGCAGAAAAAGAACTACTGGAGAAAATTGATTTTAATTTAGTTGAAAACGGTATTCTCATAGAAATTAAAGATAGTGATAATCAAGAAATTTTCCAACCAGGCTCAGCATCGCTAACAAGCTCAGCAACTAATATTATTGATGGTCTTGCAGAGGTTATGAAAGACAAACTCAGCCCAATTATTGTGGCTGGTCACACCGATGGTAAGAGTTTTAACTTTGGGAATTATGACAACTGGAATCTATCAACAGATAGAGCCATTGCTGTCAAAAGTAGACTTGTCTATAGTGGCGTAAACAAAACAAGATTTGCACGTGTTGAAGGCTATGCCGACACACAACTTAAAAACCCAGAAGTGCCACTTTCATCTGCCAATAGAAGGATTACATTACTACTACTTCAAGATGGAGAAAAAGAAAATTTAAAACCTAAATACTTAAATCAAGCAGCTAGCTTAGGCAAAAATGTATCCGTAGAAAGACAAGAAGAGAGCTCTCTTAAAACTGCAGGAAAAGTTGATATGGGAGAGTTTAAAAGCAATAGTGGCAAACGACAAAAACCTCTAAGCTTAGAAGAATTAAGACGCAAGAAAGCCAGAAGCGCTTTTAGAGAAAGACATCCAAGCAAACCAGCTGCAGATTCGGGAGGAGGACATTAGTAGATGAGCGGAATGATTGATCTAGTAATCGCTTTAATCATTATCACTGTTATTGCAGGTGCGATTTATTACTATCTGCCACAAATAGATAAATTACTCCAAGAGAAATTGAATATCAGCCTCTTTAGATCTCAATATACAGGACCACTAGCAGATATCTTCCTCTACTACAATCATAAAGACTCGCTTGCATGGAGTGAATGGATCAAAACCCAAGAAACTCGAATACAAGAGGATGCTATACAAAAACTAATAGACCACATAGAAGCTAGTCCAACTAGTTGGGGCTCAATTACTCCTGAAGCTATCAGAGGATTGGCTAGATTCAATATTAGAGGTCATATAACTATATTGAAAGGAGTACTTGGAGCTGCAAGAAAGATGTGGAGTAAGTTCAAAACCTGCGCACCGTGCTACGAGGAAGCTTGTAAAGGAATGATAGAGATTCATGCGGAGTCTGCAAAAAATATTTTGAATGATGAACTAGAACAAAAAATTAGTAACGACGAAGAAAAAGTTACCTGCATCGTTAATGCTCTCAAAGGCATCCCAGAAACTATTGATATCAATCCTATTTTTGTAAAAATTCTCACCGACGGTAGTAACTCATTTAAAGTGAGAAGCCTTGCTGTATCTGCAGCTCAATCTAGGAGCGCAAGCGAAGCTCATCAAATATTTATAGAGACACTAGACAGTTTTATTAATAATCCCGGTGGAAATTTTATGGGAGATGATACGAGAATATTTGAAAACCTTCTCAACATGGTCACTCAGGACATTGATGAGGAAACCTTTGACATCATACTTAGTGCTTGTAACAGTATGAATTTTTCAGTAACAACTATTAACGCATTAAACCTCATACTAAAAAGTAGCTACAGTGAATTTACACCCCAACAACTATACATGCTTTCTCACTTAGAGAATGACACTAAACAATCTATACCAAAAACACTTTCTGAAATTTTCAGCCTTAGTGATGGAGAATTTGAACTCTTAAAAATCCCTGACGTTAATAAAGATTATCCTTTTAAAAAAGCACCTGTAGTAGAAGAAAATTGCAATGACGCTAAATTAATGGAGGTACCCTCAATTGTTGGTTCGTTTTATGAAGACCTGAAAGACATACTCAAAAAACGATCTGTTAGTAAACAAAATGGAATTTCTGGTGGGATCTTACTTACAGGCTACACAGACAGCGAAAAACTTTTTCTATCACGCGCCATTGCAACAGAGAAACGTTGGTCTTTTATTTATGCTGCCTACGAAGACTTGGTAAGCTCAACTGCAAATTTAAAAACACTACAAGATAGTATCAACTCAAATAAGCCATGCATAGTTTATATCGATGAGGTTGAAAGTTTTTTTTCCGACGCAGACCCAAATACTGGAAAAATATTAAAGCAACTTGCAACTGATCACATGGTATTTCTAATAGGTACTGCTCGAGATGAAGCTGATATCAATGAAGAAGGTTGCAGTGTAATGGTCGCTGGCAATGAAGAACTTGAAGCAATATTTCCAGAAGCAATGGAAATCACTTATTGTAGCGAAGCCTTCAAGAATAAAGTCCTTAATAGCAAACTTGCAATCTTAGAAGCAAGAGACCATGAAAATATTGAATCATATGATATCAATGGTCCAACCAATGAAATGTCTCCTTTTGAGTACGAAAAATATTTGTCAAAATATCTAAGAGCAAGTCTTCTGGTACATGGATGTTTAATAGAATCCACAGAATTTGAAAAACTGGATGCAATTAATTTTGAAGGGAGGTTAGATTAATGGATATAGTTTCAATCTTTTTAATACTAATTATCATAGTCTTGATCGGTAGCTTTGCTTACCTAGAGAATAAGGGGCTACCTGAATTTTTAAATAATGCTGAAAGCGAGCCAGAAACCGAGAATGATGATTCTCCATTAAGAAAGATCTTTCTTAATTACCAACATAAGTCATACCAAGAATGGCTACAGTGGATTCTTTCACAACCAGAAAATATTCAAAATGCAGCAAGCGAAAAAATTATTGCTCATCTAGAAGAACATCCTAAACATTGGGGATTTTTAACCCTAGAAGCAGTAGAGTGCATGAAAGGCTTCAAAAACGATAAAAATACATTCCATGCACTGTGTGAATTTTTTAGAAAATGCAGCAAACTATGGGGTGAGTATAAAAGCATACCTAATTTCTATAAAAAAACCGCCGAAGTCTTGACCGTGCTTAACAGTGACAAAGCATTAATCATCATGTTTGAAGATTTGGATAAACAAAGCCAAACTCAGGCTATACAAGACAAAAAGAAAATCATTATCGATCTATTACCTCAACACGCCACAAACGCTGTCATCCCAATATCTAAAATCATTACTAGTAATAATGAAGCTATTGCTACCAGATCTTACGCCTTGAGAAAAATAAAAAAATTCAGCCCAGAGGATAAGCAAGAAATATTACTCAAAACACTTACTGACCTAATCAGCAAATATAATTCTAGTAGTAAGTCTCTTAAAGCAGATGATAGTCAAATACTTCAAGATATTCTAAAAGAAACAGTTAAAAACGTTGGGCAAGTAGATTTTTTCTTACAAATCCAAAAAGCATGTAGTAACCCATTGCTACAAGCTTTAACTTTAGACTGCTTGATTGATTTAATAGAAGCTAGAAAAGAACTTAGTAAAGTCGATCTTATGGCCTTGTGTAAACTAGAAGACAGCAAGGATTCAGCCTTAAGAAAAACACTATCAAAATTGAAACAATTAGATATAACTGAAATCAATAAAATCACAACACAAAAAATTAGAACTATATTTGAAAGAGACGCCCTAATAGAAAACAGTACAGGTCCTTATCCAATACCAGCAGTACTTGAAGAAAAATTTGCGACATTCACCGATGCCTTTTACTCCTCAGATTCAAAAAGATATACTCAGTGCGATAAATCTACCGGTGGATTACTTCTCACTGGTGATGCGCTCGACGAGAAAATATATTTTGCAAGAGCTTTTGCTGAGGACAGACAGTTTAATTTTGGCTATATAGACTTAGAGGATATTTCTAACAAGGAAAGTTTCAATAAGCTTTGTTCAATATTCAGTACACTGAGAAAACCATATGTACTTTACATTAACAACGTACACCTTTTGTATATGACTGATGAAAGTGAATCTGGGCTTTATAGAACAAAGTTTTCGCAAACTCTATATGTACAAGCTTTAGATGCTAAGTCCTTTATAGTAGGAGATATTAGCCAAAAAAACTCAGAACTTAGTGAAGAAACCAGACTAGCAAATTCAAAACTGAGAAACAAATTTCTAGCACAAGAACTAGAAATGAATAAAACAGACTGGAATAAATATGATCTAGTTGAAAAGCATATGAAACTAATCAGTCCGAGTAGAATCTCTAGTGTGCCTGATTTATGTGAAAACTTATCAGAATCAGCACAAGACTTAGAATCAATTGCTTTTGTTTTCTTTGTAGTGGATGCACTAGCAAAAATGCTCATCATTTATGGAGCTGAAACAAAATACTCTGAGCTAGTCAAACTTGAGGAAAGATTGAGGGCAGGTTCCGACACAGCTAAAAAACCAGAAATAAAACCAGAAGATATCATTGTGCTTGAAGATGATACTAGTGATGAAGAGATTGATAAAACCGAAGAAGCTAACTAAGCTCTATAAGCCCAGAGCTTAAAACTTCTTGATTCTTCTGGTTGACAGCATTAAACTTAAAACTCTTTGAGTCCTGATCAAAATGACCTTTATAAGTCAAAGTATCTTTTGGCTTCACCATTCCAGAAAATCTTGCGACGAATCTTTTAATGGCTTTTGGATCAAGACTATTACAAGCAAAATTAGCACCCATTGCCATGGTCGCCATGCCATGAAGAATATAACCACCTAAACCAGAATTTTTGCCAAAGTTTTCGTCCAAGTGAATGACATTAAAATCCCCACTAGCTCCAGCATATACCTGAGGCATGTATTTATCGATATAGACCTGCATCAATGAATCATTGCCAGTATGCTCATAATACACAAGGTCCTGCTTTGCAGCACCATGGTTAATATGGTAACCAGCCCTATGAGCAAGTAGTTCATAAGCTTTTTTTTGCAGCTGAATATCTTTGGGACTTGGAACAAAAATACTTGCAAGTTTCATCATCAGTTTTTCTTGCAAACTAAAGTCAGAATCATTACCCCCACGAACAACAAAAGTCCACGATGACTCGCACACCTTTTCTTTCAGGTGATTGAGAGAAATGGACTTAACAACAACAAAATCGTGTGGTCCCTTAGAAAATATTTTTTCGATAGAAGCATTAGAACTAATAATGTCACCAAGGTTAATAGGCTTGTGATATATGAACTCTTGTTCTCCATGAACTAGCTTTGCAAGATTAAGTTTAAGCTCATCATCAAATAAGATTTGAGCCAATAACTCATGCATAAAAACAACTGGAAAAGTTGGAGGTGCAAATTCTGAGAATTTTTCTTGATCAGCCTTGGTTGCAATAAGAAAGTCTCTAAGCTTTTCTCTACCAAGCTCAAAGCTCACCATTGGGTAGGTTTTACCTATAAATTTAGTATCTATGACCATAAAAGAATTATAGACGTGATTTAAAAAATAAAGGCAAAGCACGCAAGAAACAAATGAGCACTGTCAAATAAACAAAAATATGAGCCAAATTCATATCAAAACCTAAAATTAACAAAGCAAAGCTGGAAAGTTTCAAAAAGCCATAAAAAAAACGCATAAACCTACTAGACCTCAAAAAACTATCACCCAAAGGCTTGCTTAACTTAGCGCTCAAAAAATCAACCACTAAACCTCTAACAAGAAAAAAACTAAAAACCCAAAAACCAATATAGTGTTGGTAAGCAAAAAAATACCAGTATCCTAGCTCAACAACGCGATCACAATAAATATCAAGCTTAGCTCCTAGCTTAGATTCTTCTCTCAGAGCCCTTGCCACAATACCATCTACAGCATCAAGCACAATAACCAAAATGGTGAGCAAAAAAAAACTTATATTAGAGTCTGTTTCTAAGAAGTGCCAGAAAGCATAAAACATCAATAGAACTCTTGAACAAGAGATGATATTAGCCAGCTTAAAAAAATCCCTCGCCAAAGGCATTATTTGATTAGATCAGGTCTCAAATTAGCTGCTTGACCTAAATAAATATGCTGCACTTCAGATCGAACAATATCACTATGGCATTGCAGTAAAATTCGAACACATTTTTCAAGACTGCCATCTATTTCAGGCTCTTGTGAAGTAAAAAAAGGCACTTCTTTCCAACCCATGCCTTGGCGTATCGCCGCTGAAGAATTAAAAGCTGTCAGATCGGAAGTCATAGTAACAAAGACCATGATGATGTCATCTTCTTTGATATTATTTTTTTCAACCATAGACTTGACTACTTGCACTGAAGCCTGTTTAATCTCTTCAGCAGTATTATTTTCCGCAGTTATGGCACCTCTAATAGCTATTGGTCTCATGGCAGCTTATAATTATAGCCTGTAGCAAAAATAAGGTAAAAATTTAAATTGAAAAAAGGTATTTTACTATTACAAATGGGGGGTCCATGCTGCACCAGCGCAGTGGAAGGATTTCTCTATAATCTCTTTAACGATCCTTATATTATTCAGCTGCCAAATCTTATGAGCGAGTTTCAAAGTACTCTTGCTAAAAGAATCTCCAATAAACGTGCCCCTAATGTCGCTGAAAACTACTCTATGATCGGAGGAGGTTCTCCAATTTTATTTGAGACCCAATGCCAAGCTAAAGCACTAGAAAAAAGACTAAACAAAGACAAAGATGGTCACCATTACAAAGTTTATATTGCAATGCGCTATAGCTACCCTTTTCTCAAAGACTCACTAAGATACATGCAATGGGATCAAATTGAAGATCTCACGGTAATCCCCCTCTACCCTCAATATTCTGTTGCTACGACTGGCTCTAGTATCATCGAATGCCAGGAAGTCTTTGCAGAGACTGGTTTTGATCAAAAAATACCTATTAGTTACGTTGAATCCTGGGAGGATAACGATAACTTTACCGAACTTATAACTCAAAGGGTTGTCGATAAACTAGAAAACTTTGCTATTGAGTTTAAACGTAAAGCCTTAGAGCTGCAAAAAGCTAAAGAAGAGGACCCTAGTGTTGATAGCTTTTTTG
>CAWUIS010000029.1:0-12825 GCA_963922625.1 uncultured Candidatus Melainabacteria bacterium
GATCTCAAGCTACACGACATCCCCAACACTGTCGCCTCAGCAGTTAGGGCGCTCAATAAATTCGAGATAGATATTTTAAATGTGCATGCAAGTGGCACTATAGACATGATGCGCGCTGCAAAAGAAGCCTGCTTACCACAATGCAAACTTATTGCAGTGACTCAACTGACCAGCACTGATCAAAACACCCTCAATAAAGAGCTTTCTATACAAGGGTCTATGGAAGATGCCGTTCTAAGGCTTGCACAAAATTCCAAAGAAGCTGGCCTAGATGGTGTGGTTTGCTCCGCATTGGAAAGTAAAATCATCAAAGAAAAAATTGGAGATGATTTTTTAACTGTATGTCCCGGTATTCGTTTTCAAGGCGGTGAGAGCCAAGACCAGAAAAGAGTATGTACACCTGAAACAGCTCTTGATAATGGGGCGGACTATATAGTCATGGGCAGGGCGATTACAGGCGCTAAAAAACCTAAATTAGCATTAGACTTGTTGCGTAATTAAAACAACGAGAAGGGCATAATAATTGAGTGCAGCTATCAATTGTTATTCCGGTCTATAACGAAGAGAAAACACTTGAGAAAATTTTAGATAAAGTAGCTTCAATCAAGCTCAAAGATGCTATTGAAAAAGAATTTATCATTGTTGATGATTGCTCTCAAGATCAAAGCAGAGAAATTCTCAAAAACTATCAAGCAAAACATCCAGAACTTGATATAAAGATTTTCTTGCAAGAGAAAAACCAAGGCAAAGGTTCTGCCTTACAAAAAGGCTTTGAAAAAGCTAACGGAGATTTTGTCATTATCCAAGATGCCGATCTTGAATATGACCCAAATGAATACAATGAAATCTTACGGCCTTTGGTTGAAGGGCACGCAGATGTAGTTTATGGCTCTCGGTTTACTGGCACTAAACCGAGAAGATCAGCAGGTTTCTGGCATTATTTAGCAAACAAATTTTTGACCTACTTATCAAACCTACTTTATGATGTTTACCTTACTGACATGGAGACTTGCTACAAAGCTTTCCGCAGAGAAATAATTCAAAGTATCAAATTACAAGAAAAAGGCTTTGGCATTGAACCTGAAATAACAGCAAAGATTTCTAGAATCAGCGATATCCGTCTTTACGAAGTAGCGATTTCTTATTATGGTAGAACTCATGCAGAGGGTAAAAAAATAAACTGGACCGATGGTTTCAAAGCAATTTTCTATATCTTCAAATACAAATTTTTTAATTAAGCTTGGTCTTGCTTGCACTTTAATCTATACTGCCTGCCTTTTGCTGTCACAACCCATTAGCCTGGCAACAGCAGATCTTGGTAGACATATTACCAACGGGCAAGTCATACTTGAAGCCCTGAGTAAAAATCTTGATCTTCATCAAAACACACCTTTATTCAGAAATTTTTATTCTTATACTGAACCTGATTATCAAGTCATCAATCACCATTGGTTTACAGGTGTCTTGTATGCAATGATCCATAAAAGCTGGGGCTTTACTGGGCTTGCCATTATTAACACCTTAGCAATTTTACTGGCAAATTTATTTTTGTTTCTCAGTGCCAGACTATGCACTAATAGTCAT
The DNA here is from genome assembly GCA_963922625.1 of uncultured Candidatus Melainabacteria bacterium. Classification (GTDB taxonomy): domain Bacteria; phylum Cyanobacteriota; class Vampirovibrionia; order LMEP-6097; family LMEP-6097; genus CAWUIS01. The sequence goes on from CAWUIS010000029.1 coordinate 1,585, forward strand.
TTTGCTTTGATTTTTACCAGCATCGCATTGCCACTTACATGCTGGCGCACCGAGATTAGACCTGAAGCTTTTAGTTATATGCTTTTTGGTTTTACTCTTCTTTCATTACTTTTATACAAAAAAGAAAAAATCAGCTTCAGCACTTTAACTATATGGTTATCAATAAGCCAATTGATTTGGATAAATCTGCATATATTTTTTGCTTTTGGTTTGTTTTTAGTTGGAGCTTTTTATATCAATGAGATCTTTGAAGATTACCAAAGAAATAAAAAAATCCAGATTATCAATGATTTTTTTCGGCTAGGTTTGTGCCTAAGTCTAGTTTCTTTGATTAATCCTGCTGGCATCAAAGGTTTATTAATTCCACTTGATATCTTCAAAGCTTATGCTTACATGCTTATTGAAAACCAGTCAGTATTGTTTATGCACCAAAGATTTCCTTACCAGTTTATTTTTTACTTTTATGATTTCCTTTTTTTACTAACTTTAATTAGTTTTTTTATAAAACGTAACGCTGATACTAAGTTTGAAATTGCCAAAATTATCATCTTTGTAGTACTAGCTACACTAGGCTTTAAAACAAATCGTAGTATTCCTGCTTTTGCCTTTGCCAGTATTTTTATTTGCGCGCAGAATTTCTACCAAGCTTCTCCATTAAAACTAGAAACAGCCAAACTAAAAACCAAATTAATAGTTTTTGCATGGTTGATTTTTATGATCTTTTTTTACAGCAATGTAATTGGAAAGAAAATGTTCTTTGGTATGAAAGCTGAGATGCTAGCTTCTGCAAATTTCTTCAAAGCCACTAAGCTTCAAGGTCCTGTTTATAACAACTACGACATTGGTGGGTATTTGATTTATAACCTTTTTCCACAGACTAAGGTTTTCAACGATAACAGGCCAGAAGCCTACAGCCCTGATTTCTTTAAAAAAATATACGAGCCTATGCTCAAAAATGAAAGCAAATGGGAAGAAATAGATCAGCAATATCAATTCAATACTATATTTTTCTACCGCAAAGATCAGACAGAGCACGCACAGCCATTTTTAATCAGACGTATTCAAGACCCTAATTGGATACCGGTTTTTGTTGACGACTGGAACATCATCCTTGTAAAAAATAATGAGATCAATAAAGCTATAATTGATAAGCACGGCTTGCCTCAATCTATGTTTGTTGCAAGAAAAACCTAGTTATGAAAAAAGAAATAGCAAAAAATTTACTGGATATTAAAGCGGTTCTTTTAGAGCCTGAGAACATGTTCACCTGGGCTTCTGGGATCAAATCTCCAATATACTGTGATAATCGCCTGAGCTTGTCTTACCCTGAGATTCGCAGTCTAATAAAAAATTCTTTTGTCAGTCTTATCAAAGAAAAATTTTCAGAAGTAGATGTAATTGCCGGAGTTGCTACTGCTGGTATTCCTCATGGAGCCTTGGTAGCTGATGCTCTAGACTTACCTTTTATCTACGTGAGATCCAGCTCAAAAGATCACGGCAGACAAAACCAAATAGAAGGTCATTTAAAAGAGGGAGCAAAGCTAGTACTCATTGAAGATTTAATTTCAACAGGAGGAAGCTCCATCATAGCTTATCAAGCACTTGAAGAAGCTGGTGCTTGCATGCTTGGTATTGCAGCCATTTTCACTTATGGTCTTGCGGCGGCTGAGAAAAAACTAACAGAAGCTGGTGCTATAGCCCATACGCTAAGTAACTACGAAACCTTAATTGACGTTGCCCTAGAAAATAATTATATTGGTGAGCAACAACTCGATGTTCTTAAAAAGTGGAAACAATCTTTGGTCTAAGTTCATTCAGACTCTAAAACCCTGGCTCCCAATTGCTTCTCTATATTGAGATAGGGTATTTTTTCATGATCAAAAATTTTAAAGTAGAAACTACTATGCTCATCTAAGCCTTGGTCTGGTAATGATCTAAAAGCTTCATCAAAGCAATAGCCTGATTTAAAGAAGCTACCATCAATATCAAAATCAGAAAAAACCACCAGCTTACCTTTATTTGACATCAAGTCTAATAAATATTTTTGATAGCAATCTTTACATGGTAAAAGTTTTTGAGGGTGAACCGAGTCTTTATTTTCTAACATGCGATAAAGAAATATATATTTTAAGGAAGCTGGATTATAGTCATGGCATCTTTTAGCCGACTTTACGGCTTGAGTCTCTGCACAATTACGGTGCTCAGGAGATTTTAAAAACTCAGGGCGCTCTGGATCAATATTGGCACCAGCATGCATGGAAAATTCATCCTGGTTATCAAAAACAACTATCGCCCCATATTTGGTATGAGAGATTGGACTTTGAGCTTGCTGGCTAATTTGTTTTAGTTCGTGAAAAATTTTTTTAAGCACAAGCTCAAGCTCTCCGTCAAGAGCTTGAGTACTAGGATCATCAAAATATCTCAGAAGTTTTTCTAAAGAAGGATCCTGTTTAAAATTATTGAGTTTAAAACCGGTTTGAAACACCTAAAGCTCTTTATACCCACTGTCAATACTGGATCACGGAATTAGATTTTGCTATCATTAGCAATCCAGGCTATAAATATGAGCACAGAGACAGCGGCAAACAACAAAGATACAAAAGTTCTCATCATCGAAGATGAAGCACAAATCACAAGATTGATAGAACTGGAACTGAAATACGAAGGTTACGATGTTTTAACAGCAACCGATGGCAAAGAAGGTTTAGATCGTATCCGTGAAGCTTCCCCAGACCTTGTTTTACTTGACTGCATGCTACCTAGTCTTTCTGGTGAGGAAGTTTGCCAACAAGTTCGAGCTGACGCTGATAATACACCCATTATTATGATCACCGCAAAAGACAGTATTGACGACAAAGTCAAAGGTCTTGATTATGGTGCTGATGATTACCTAATTAAACCTTTTGCAACTGAAGAATTATTAGCGCGTATCCGTGCCGTACTAAGAAGAAAACCAAAAAAAGAAGCTGGCACTTTACAGTACAAAGACTTATGGCTAGATCAATTTAATCGTTTAGCTAAGCGCGGCACTGAAGAACTTGAATTGAGAAGCAAAGAGTTTTCTCTACTTAGAGTTTTCATGTTGCATCCAGAGCAATACCTCACAAGAGAGTTTTTATTCAGCAAAGTTTGGGGCTATGATTTTATTGGTGAAAGTAATGTTATCGAAGTTTACATCAGATACCTAAGATCTAAACTTAAAGAAAAACAACTGGGCAAACTAATCCACACCAAGAGAGGTGAAGGTTATATGCTCAAAAAATTTGAAGAAGATAACGCAGTGAGAAATAGACTCTCAGGCTTAAACTAAGAGTTTGGCCGTTTTAAAAAAGCAATAAGCAAACCCGACAAAAAGCCTACAATAGCAATGACACTAGCAGCAGGAAAACTTCCTATCATCAGACTATCTGTGCGCATTGGCTCGATGATAAACCTACCAAGCGAGTAAAGCATCAAGTATAAAGCGATAATCAATGAGTGCTTAGCAGGGTTTTTTATAGCAAAATAAAACAGAAAAACAAAACACAGTAAATTCCATAAAGCTTCATAGAGAAAAGTTGGATGATGATACTGCCCTGTATGAGAGATATAAAGCTTCCAAGGTAAATTTGTGACACGCCCAAAAGCTTCTTCATTGAAAAAATTACCCCAACGACCAATTGCTTGAGCTAATGGCATTACAGAAGCTAAAATACTGGTCAGAAATAGCCAGCCTTGCTTACGATAAAAAATATAAGTGCCAATGGCGGCACCCAAAATTGCTCCTTGTATACTCTGCCCGCCAAGCCAAATCTGAGGGATTTCTAAAGGATGCTCCCAAAAATATTGATAACTCAAAATTACAAACCAAGCTCTTGCACCAATCAAGCCTGCAATCAATGCGGTGATAGCAAAATTACTCAACTGCTCTTCATCAATGGCTTTGAGTGTTTGATCTTCTAAATTCTCTTGCCTTTTTTTCAAGAGGATTTTAGCTAGCGATAAAGCCACCAAAAAAGCGGTTGCTGTAAGTAGTCCATACCAGCGTAAACTAATGGGTCCAATTTCAGCAATTACAGGTCCTGGTGAAGCAAAAATCATAGTTATGAAGGTGAGCTAGAATTTTTATCGTAGATGCCGTCTCCCAATAAAAGTACTTTAAAAGTTTTGAGTATAATCCAGCTATCTAAAAATACATTATGGTTTTTTGCATACCAACAATCAAGCTCCATGCGCTTTTCATAGGGTATAGAATTTCTGCCATTGACTTGAGTCCAGCCCGTTAACCCAGGTTTTACAGCAAGCTTCCACATCTCTTCCTCAGTAAAATTTTCTACTTGTATCGCTAGTGCTGGGCGAGGGCCAACTATACTCATTTGACCTAAAAGCACATTTAAAATTTGTGGTGTTTCATCTAGAGAAGTTTTACGTAAAAAATGCCCCAGTCCAGTAATACGATCATCCTCTTTTGAATCAGCCAATCTATTCGGATCAGCATCAATACGCATGGTCCTAAATTTAAAGCAGGTGAAAGGCTTTTTATTACGTCCAAGCCTTGTATGTAAATAAAGAGCTGGTCCTGGTGAATCCATTTTGATGGCAATAAAAAGGATTATCCACAAAGGCAGAAATACAAAGACTGAAAAAAGGGATATAAAAATATCCATAATTCTTTTGACAACTGCATCAATCATGACAAAGCTTGCCTCATTTGTGACAAAGTCTCTTCAAAAGCAATAGCATCATAAATACCTTGTTTCAAAAAAGCATCGATTTTTGGTTTGAGTGCAATAGCCTTATCAATCTCAGCATTGGAACCACGCTCATAAGCACCAATATTAATCAGATCTTCGTTCTCGTTATAAATCGCCATCAAGTTTCTCATCATGGCTGCCATCTGCTGCTGCTCTTCTGAAGTAATCTCTGGAAATAGCCTTGAAACGCTGGCTAGGACATCAATTGCTGGATAGTGATTTTTTGCAGCAATTTTTCTAGACAAAACAATATGCCCGTCTAAAACACCACGTACCGTATCAGAGATGGGCTCATTCATATCATCACCTTCCACCAAAACGGCATAAATAGCAGTGATAGATCCCTTTTCAGCCTTGCCTGCTCGCTCTAAGACACGGGGAATAAGTGAGAAGACACTTGGAGTATAACCTTTCATTGTTGGCGGCTCTCCTACAGCAAGACCGACATCACGGGCTGCAATTGCCATACGAGTGACACTATCAACCATAAGCATGACTTTTTTACCTTTATCTCTAAAGTACTCAGCAATTGTTGTTGCGGTGAGTAGGCACTTAAGACGCATCATGGCAGGTTTATCTCCAGTGGCAATGACACAAACCGAACGCTTCATACCTTCTGGTCCCAGAGAAGCTTCGATAAAATCTTGCACCTCACGCCCACGCTCTCCAACCAAGGCAATAACATTGATATCAGCTTCGCAATAACGAGCAATCATGCCCATAGTGGTACTCTTACCTACACCAGAACCAGCAAAGAGACCAATACGTTGACCATCACCAAAGGTTAGTAAGGAGTCTATGGTCCTGACACCACATGAAAAAACCTCTTTGATTCTTGGTCTACCAAATGAATCAGGAGGCTCTTGTTCAATATCTCTAAACTCTTCATAGACAGGCTTTGGCATCTTGTCCATAGGATCACCCATGGGATCAATTACCCTACCAAGCAAGTCTTCCGAAAGACCAATTTTCATGGTGCTACCACTTGGATAAACTTTACAGCCTTGAGATACACCCTTACCATCAACCAACAAAAGTAAAAGCGAAATCTGACCACGAAAACCAACCACCTCGGCTAGTTTTTCTATACCATCATCGGTGACAATTTTACAAATCTCACCAATTTTTGCACCTGGGAGTTGTGCCTCCAGCAAAAGACCAACTACCTTGGATACATAGCCATACCATTGCATGGTATCTAAGTTATGCAATGCATTATCTACCTTACGGCGCAGCTCATTGCTTTCATCTTTCAGATTATTTATAATCTCATCTGACACTTTTTACTATTGTATCTCGATAAAGGATGTGTAAATTTAAATCTCAGGGAAGTAAGTGATATGCTCACCTTCAGCAGTAACAATAGCTTTTTTCCTGTCGACTGGCTTAGTTCTACCTTTAAGACTGCGTCTTGATTTACCAGTGATAGTAGCAACATTAACTTTAGTTACTTTATGATCTGGGAAATACTTAGCAAAAGCTTCGCGCACGTGATCTTTTGATGCCCAAAGTGGAATCTCAAAAGTGTACTTGTTAAGTGAGCTAGCCTGAATACTAGATTTCTCGGTGATTACAGGTCTTTTTAGTACGTCTTCAAGTGAATGTGCCATTATGCTGCTACCTCTTCTTCTTTTTTAGCAAAAGCTTCAAATCTCTCTTCGATCTCAGACACAGCTGCAACAGTAGCTATGACCTGATCTGCCTTAAGAATATCTTTTGTGTTGAGCTCTTCAGTACTAATAACTTTGGCACCAACTAGGTTCTTAGATGCTCTTTTTAGTAGAGCGAGTTGAGCATTAGCGCTATTAACAATAAAAAGTACATTTTTACCAGCAAAACCAGCCTCAGCAATAATTGTAGCTACATGCTTGGTTTTAGCTTCTTCTAAGTTTAGCTCTTCCATTATAGATAGCCTAGACTCGTTATTAACAAAAATAAGACCAGAAATCAAAGATAGAGCCTTGTCTTTTTTGTTCATTTTTTTAGACCAGTTGACGTTGTTTCTTGGCCCGTGCATGATACCACCGCCTCTCCATAGTGGTGATCTATTAGAACCTGCACGTGCACGTCCTGTTCCTTTTTGCTTCCATGGCTTAGCACCACCACCACGAACCTCGGTACGTGTTTTAGTGTGAGCGTTACCTTGTCGCTGGTTAGCTTCTTGTAAAACTTTTGATAAGTATAAAAGGTGTGTATTAGGTTCCTGGCCAAATAAAGCCGAATCTAAATCATGGCTCTTGCCAGTATTTTTGCCATTTTTATCTAATAGAACAGGTTTAGACATATGATTTCTCCGAGCTGGTAATGATAGCACCCCAGGCAAAGAGCTTCAGGCTTTGGTATTAACTAAATATAAATTTTGTCTCAAATCACTCCCCTAATCAGCGACACTCCCTATTGGATATAGCATTTAATATATTGCCAATATACTATTTAATATATTCATAGTATATAAAATGGTATATTACTAATATATGAACTCAGAGCAATCTCCTTTCTTATACAACGATTTTGTTATAGGCAATCTCTTTGTTGGACGAGAACACAATTTAAGATTGCTTGAAAACAATATTAGAGCGGGGCACGACACAACCATATACGGCAGCAGAAAAGTAGGCAAAACTTCCTTAGTCTCAGAGAGCATCCGCAGGTTCTCAGCAAAAAACAAAAAACACTTGTTTTTGAAGCTAGATTTATCACAATGCGCAACAGCGCAAGAGTTTATTAGTCTTTTTTGTCGTAGGATCGAAGAGCTTATTAAAGAAACTAAGCCTTTGTCTCATAGCTTTAATGAATTAACCAATTTCATCAGCTCAATCAAATCCGTTGCCTCAATTGACCCAGTAACCGGCAAGGTAGAACATAGCTTGGACTTCACAGGTAGCCGTAAAAATATCAACAAAACATTAGATGATGTTTTTGATTTATTAGAGTCAATATCCAAAAACAGAGAGCTTACTGTTGTTCTGGATGAGTTTCAGTCAATTGTGTATTGGGACAACAATGACAAAATTCAGTGGAAACTCAGATCTCGCATACAAGAGCCTAATAGTATCAGCTTTATTTTCCTGGGCAGCTCCCAGCGCCTCATCTCAGAGATCTTCATTGAATCAAAAAGTGCCTTTTATAAATCAACCAACTTACTTTACCTTGAAAGAAATTTAGACCTTGAGTTAATTTTCCCATGGATCAAAAAGCAATTTGAGAAAGCCAAACTGAAAATCTCAGATGAAATGATTAAAGGCATCACAGACCTGACCAAAGCCCATCCTTACTACACTCAAAAGCTTTGTTATAAAATTTGGCAAGAAAATTACCAGTACCGTGCAAGAAAATTTAAAGATTTAGGCCCCACTCAACTCTCAAATGCCATCCTCAACTTGCTCAAAGAAGAGCGCATTATTTACCAAGAAAGGTTTGATAAACTCAGTACCAAACAAAAACAAGTTATCAAAGCTTTAGCCAATAGTGAGGGAGCCAAAATCACCACTAAAGCTATGCGTGAAAGATTTTCATTGAGCAGCGCTGCCAGCATTGCTGTCACGCTAAAATCCCTTGAAAAAGAAATCAACCCTCTGATTTACAAAGAAGACAAGAGCTATTTTCTGGAAGATCCCTTTTTTGAACTGTGGTTACAAAGAGGGGTTTAATTATTTTTCAGCTACGATTCGAATAAATCACAACTAAGTTGTGAAATTACACTGCAAAATCACAGCTTAGTTGTGGTTTTACATAAACCGGGGACAGAAAAATCCTTTTTTCTATTTGGTCCTAGACAAGTGGGGAAAAGCACACTCATTAAACAGCGGTTTAAAAAATACTTAGTAAGTAAAAATGCCTACGACTTAAAAGGCATTGAAATCATTAATTGGGTAGATTTTTTTGAGAAGTACTTAGCAGAGTTGATTTAACTAAAAACTTTAATGAAAGCCTCTAGTGCAGATTTCAGTTCGTTTTTGATAGCATCCTCAAACTTAGCACCACGATCAAGCTTTTCTTTCAGGTCTTTATGGTTTGAAGCAAAATACTGGAACCACTCAGACTTGAATTTTTGGATTTGTTCAATTTCGTAGCTATCGAGCATGCCTGACTCACCAGCAAAAATAATCGAAACCATCTCACCTACAGTGTGCGGTGAGTATTGAGCCTGCTTCAGCATCTCAACTAGCCTCTGACCACGGCGGATTTGTGCTTGAGTAGCTTCATCTAAATCAGAAGCAAACTGTACAAAAGCCTCTAGCTCTCTAAATTGAGCTAAACCAAGTCTCAAAGGACCAGCAACTTTTTTCATACACTTAGTTTGAGCTGAACCACCAACACGAGATACAGACAAACCAACATTGATAGCTGGCCTAACACCCGCGTTAAAGAGGTTAGACTCCAAGAAAATCTGGCCATCAGTAATAGAAATGACATTAGTTGGGATATAAGCAGAAACATCACCAGCTTGAGTCTCAATGATAGGCAAAGCAGTGATAGAACCTGCACCCATATCATCAGAAACCTTACAAGCACGCTCTAAAAGACGTGAGTGTAAGTAGAAAACATCACCAGGGTAAGCTTCACGTCCTGGAGGTCTTCTTAAAAGAAGCGACATAGCACGGTAAGCAACAGCGTGTTTTGAAAGATCGTCATAGATACAAAGTACATGCTTGCCTTTCTCTAAAAAGTACTCAGCAATTGCAACACCAGCAAATGGAGCTAAGAACTGCTGTGCTGCAGTGTCAGTTGAGGCAGCGTGAACCACAACTGAGTAGTCCATAGCACCTTCTTCTTCAAGTCTTTTAGTAATCTGAGCAATCGAGCTGTTTTTCTGACCGATTGAAACATAAACACAAACAGGTCTTGTTTCTTCTGGCTCGTTTCTTTGGTTGAGAATCGTATCGATGGCAATTGCAGTTTTGCCTGTTTGTCTGTCACCAATGATAAGCTCACGCTGCCCGCGACCAATAGGAATCATGGCATCAATTGCCGTGATACCTGTCTGCAAAGGTTCGTGTACAGATTTTCTTTTGACAATACCAGGTGCGACTTTCTCAAGTGGCATCATTTTGTCTGGGTTGATAGCTGGCTTAGCATCAAGTGCCAATCCAGTTGGGCTAACAACTCTACCTAGAATCTCGTCACTAACACCAATAGAAGCAATTTGTGCTGTTGACTTTACGGCAGTGCCTTCTTGAATATCAAGTGCAGCATCCAATAAAACAACACCGACATTATCTTCTTCAAGGTTAATAACCATACCTTTTGATTTGTCTTTGTTATCAAACTCAACAAGCTCACCGTTGATAGCTGATTGCAAACCATAAATACGGGCAATACCATCACCCACACTCAGCACAGTACCTTCTTCAACTATTTCTGTTGAGTCTTTATATTGTGCAATTTGTTCTTTTAAAATTTTTGTAATTTCGTCCGGTCTAATAGCCATGAATTGGATTCTATCACGATGGTAAAATTCAGGTTTATGGTTCTCGTTTTTCTTTTAATTTTTCTAGCAATCAACCCTAATCAGGCAAAGGCTCAAGAGTATGAGCTTCGTGGCAAAGCTGAAGCAATCCTTAAAACTAAATGCATGGATTGCCACTCAGATCAAACCGTTTTCCCTTGGTATGCCAATTTACCGGTCGCAAAGCAGCTTCTAGAGCATGATATCAAGAAAGGTAAGGGCTATTTTCATATCGAGAGAGACATTCTTAATGTCAAAGATCAAAAAGAAATTCAAAAATATGTCATTGAAAGCCTGCACCATGTCATTAGCGATAACGAGATGCCTCCTCTTCAATACCGTGCTATGCACTGGGATAAAATCATCACTACTCAAGAAAGAGAGGTTTTACTAAACTGGACCGAACAACTCCTTGGCAAAGGCTTATCCCCATTGCCTTCCAAGGAAGAAATTATAAAAGAGCTGAGTCTAGACGAAAACAAAATCAAACTTGGCCAAAGACTTTATCACGACACTAGACTTTCTGGAGACAACAGTATTTCTTGTGCTAGCTGCCATGACCTAGCCAAGGGTGGCACTGATCAAGCACAGTTCTCAACTGGCATAGGAGGACAAAAAGGGCATGTCAACTCACCTACAGTTTATAACTCTGTCTACAATTTCAAGCAGTTCTGGGATGGCCGAGCAGAAGACCTGGTAGCCCAAGCACATGGTCCAGTACATAACCCTGCAGAAATGGGCTCTAACTGGGATGAGGTTATCAAAAAACTTAAAAAAGACAAAGACTACCTAGAGATGTTCAAAACAAGTTTTGCTATCAAACGCTCTAGCGAAATTACTGGAGACATGATGGCTGAAGCGATCGCAGAATTTGAAAAGTCTCTAGTCACCCCAGATTCATCTTTTGATCTTTATCTAAAAGGCAAAGAAGATGCCGTCAGTGAAGAGGTCAAAGCTGGTTATAAATTATTCAAAAAATACAATTGCATGAGTTGCCATTCAGGTATTGCTCTAGGTGGAGAGCGTTTTGCAAAAATGGGCCTAACTAAAGACTATTTC
>CAWUIS010000030.1:0-12736 GCA_963922625.1 uncultured Candidatus Melainabacteria bacterium
ATGCCAGAACATCCTTCACATCATAGTCATCACCATCTTTCCCCTCTACCTAACCATTTTCGTGCCCACTTTCCTCGCCATTTTGCGCTGCAATTATAGCAGCAAGTTGGGCGGCAAGTTGAGCAGCAAGTTGGGCGGCAAGTTGGGCCATATTATGGTTCTGCCTGGTACGGTAGGATTGATGATTACGCTTGGGCTAGTTTTTACCAATATTTTAGTAAATATTGCTCTATTGATTTAAACGAAGACTTCAACTCATTTGTTGGTCTACTCAATTCAGGCATTTATGACATGATCCAGTTAGAAGGTTTGTGTATTGCCTGTAAACACCCAACAACAATTAGCCGAAACAACGATGGCTTCTTACATTCAGAGCAAGGGTCTGCCATCAGTTGGGATGACGGCTATGAACTCCACTTCCTAAACGGAACCTGTGTTCCAAAAGAATTAGTCGAAACTCCCAGCTCATCTTTGACGATGGACTTCTACCATCAGACTAAAGACGCTGATGTTAGAACGGAGTTTGTCAGAAAATTTGGTATCGAACGCATGTCATCACTAGGCAAAGTTATTGATACTCATGAAAACCATGACGATCACTGGTACACGGAATCAGCGTACGAGTTAATTGATATGTCACCAATATTTAATTCCATCGACTACGCACCCCATCTAAAAATGAAACATCAAACAATGGGGATGTTTGTTATGGAGCCAGTTAGTCCCCACTGCAGGACAATCGAGGATGCCCTCTCTGACCGCAATGAAGAGAATATGAGAGAGTTTGAAACAATTTCTATTAAATAAGGAGCAAGAAAAAATGGAAAAGAAAAGACATATAGTACACGGCGAATGCAATCTGTTTGAGGTTGACGGAGTACCTGAGGGGGCAACCAAGGTTATACCGAATAGCTCAATGATAGCGGGCGGCGGGATGATTGTTGCTAACAGCGAAACATCAGGTAATCACCACGTTATTGAGATGCGAGAAGGTGTTGAATTTTATGAGAAAGATGGAACGCTCTACATGAAGAATACTAAGCCGACAAATATCAAGTGTGTACACGAAGGTCGCCACGACACTATTGAGATGCCGGCATCAGTTTGGAAGCGCCGTATTGCAAAGGAGTTTGACTACTTCACGATGGAGAAGAGAAATGTTGCAGATTAATGATTCTATAGAAAAAGAGGATGAAAATTTTCGAGAATTAATGACCGGATTTAGTATATTGGCTAACCAATTTATCAAAGAGCCTGGTCCAAAATTCTTAGGCTCGATGATTGATCCAATTTCAATACCAGAGTCTACTTTTGAAGCTATTCAAGAATTAGGTCAGGAGATAATTAAAGGGGTGGAAGGATGAAGAATGATGACCATGATGATAAAATAAAAATCTGTTTAGATACCAGAAATTTACTAAAAGCACTAGAAATAGTACAGCCAGGCATTTATAAGAATTGCGCCGATGTGGATAATATCCTTTCTTCGGTAAATATAAGTAGGTCAGTAGAAGGTGGGCTTACTTTGGCAGCAACTAATGGGACTGTACTATATACATCTGAAATAACCTTCTCTGCTTCTGGTACTTTAAAGGCAGATTCCTTTGAGTTTAACCTTAAAGATAGCAACCGCTTAATAAATTTCCTCAAATTAGTTATAAAGTCAAAAATATACTCAGTAACTTGTGAATTTAATGATGAATACCTGTTAGTCAATTCTCAGAATGGGTCAATAAAGATGGACCGATTATATGGACACTACCCAAGGTTTAAACACCTTATCCCAGAAAAAAAAGATTCAGACTTCTTAGTTGCCCTTAGCTTACCAGTCTTAGAAAGTCTAGTAAGAGCAGTAAAGAAGGGGGAAACTGATAAGGACACATCTTCCATACTTCTCAGATTTAATAGAGATGGTATAGAGTCGGGAAATTATTCCTGTCCTATTAGGGTTTCTAAACACACTAATTCACTACTAGGTACGAGCGTAATAATGCCATGGAAAATATCAGGAGCAGAGGGTGTTTAATTTAGAAGAAAAACTAAGTTTAATGCAAGAGCTGTATGGGCTAGGTATTGAGCCCTCAATGATGATACTAGAAGGTCAGCGTTGGGCTAAGTATTGTCCGAATGGACTCATCATAGAAGGCGCTGATCCCTGGTACCCACTAGAGCAGGTGTTGGAGTTGTTGCCAGAATCAGTCTTCCAGGGCGGGAATGAATTCTTTCTCGAAATGTACAAAGATACTTTAGGAGACAAGCATGAGTACTCATTTCATTATAAAAGCGGTTTTGATGACAAGTTCCAGGAGTGGAACAGAGATTCGCACCTAGCCGCATTAAAGCTTTTATTGGAGGTGAAGAAAGATGAATAAGGGTGAAATAAAAATAACTAGATCGAAGCATTACTACCGACCTAATTTTATTTACAAAGGTGGAAAATATTCCATTGGTATTGTCGATCACTTGGGTGAAATTACTATGGAGTTGTCTCACAAGGATAAGCACGGTAATTGCGATAGCATAACTCTATACGGGTTATCAAAATACATTGTAGACAGATTGGAGGTAAAGAAAGATGTTTAGAGAAGAAAAGAGCATATTGATATTAGACGGAGCTATTAGGGTCCGGGAGACCGGGATTGACATACTTGGTGAAGTTAAGGGGTTAAGCTGGCTGAATTCAAAAGAGTATTTAGATGCCAAAAAAGAGTTGTCTGAGGTGAAAAAGGATGACTAAAAAAGAATTAGAAGAAATGGAGGAGATAGAGCCAATAAAAGGCATTCCACAATTGTATCCAGGTAAGCTAATGGACGATCACTGGCACGAGTGGCACGTGCTTTTTGTAGAGATGGTGGATAAGTTTAACCAAATGATTGAAGAGGTGAATAAAGATGAGCAGTGATTATTTAAATTACGGGCTTAGTAAAAAGCTGCATGATCTTGGTGTGGAGTTTGAAGATATTACATGCTGGACAGGGTTTGATAATTCTGACCAGTTTGGATTATAACGTCCAACCTATGACGAAATTACTATTCATAAAAATGAATTTTATTTATTGGGCATTGAAAATATACATGAAACAGATATCTCTTGCCCTATTCCATGCCCAAGTACAGCGCAGTTGATTGATAAGTTGAGGGGATTTGCAGGATTACCTTATAAGGAATTTCTTAGGTTAATTATTGAACCAACTCAATCTTATCTAAGGTATGGAGACATTACATTCACAGATACTTGCGCCACGACAGCATTAGGCGAGGCATTAATAAAGATGGTGGAAGATGATAAATAAACAAGACTGCTACCTACAAGATATTGATAGGTTAGAAAAGTTGCAGCCTATCATGGAGAGGTTCGGGGTTGAGCAAGATTATTGGCTTGAATGTGAATACGGTAAGTGGGAACTAGATCATGGAGCTGTTGAAACCGAATTAGAAGGCAAGCACCTTGTACTAGAAGCAAGTGACAGCCATGGTACACCCGTAGATAGTGATTTCCATTACTATGAATATTACAAAACCTGGCACTCAGCAACCCTAGAGCTTTTGTTGCCGGAGATAAAGTATTCTTACTCACAGTACAGTCAATTTGCACAAATGCATCGTTTTATTGCTTTTATTTATTCAAACAAAAGCAGAGTGGAGTACAGCGATTCTAATAACAGATGGTTTGATAAAGTTACTGATTTAGACAATATCATAATGAAAAAGAGAGGACAACCCAAAGTCAATGCAATCGCAGATTTGTTGATTTTGCTAGATGAAAGTCAACTGTTGGAGGCAAAAGCATGAGCCGCATACTGTTAATAAGTGACACGCATTTTGGTCACAAAAATATTTGCAAGTATCGCCCCCAATTTAAAACTATACAGGAGCACGACGAAGCAGTCTTTGACGGCATCTGTAGCAACATAAGCAAGAATGATAATCTCTGGATACTTGGTGATATTGCATTTGACCACGGCGCACTCAAGTATGTAGAAAGGATGAAAGATTACTGCCAAAGTCTAAACATAGTACTTGGCAATCACGACACAGAAAATCAACAGCGACAGGCTGTCCTTAAAAGTCTTATACAAATTGCAGACAACACTCACACACTCGTAACTAAAAATGATTTTTGGATTAGCCACTACCCAATTCATCCTGATGAGCTTAGGGGCAAGATGAATATCCACGGGCACGTTCATGCAAAGTCAGTCCCTGACGAGCGCTATGTAAATGTTTGTTGTGAGAACGTTGGTTACAAGCCAATTAGTTTTCAAGAGATTAAAAATGGTTGGAGGAGCAATACATGAGACTATCAAAATTAGGGGCGAAACTAATAAAGTCATTTGAAGGGTTCAGGGAGGATGCTTACTTGGACTCAGCGGATGTTCCTACCATTGGCTATGGTACCACCCGCTACTCAGAGACAAAGCCAGTGAAGATGGGTGATAAGATTACCCGAAAAGAAGCAAATAAATATTTCCTCAAAGACATTAGATGGGCTCAGCGAGCAGTCAACAAACACGTGAGTCGCGATTTGAAACAATATGAATTTGACGCTCTTGTCTCGCTCGTATACAACATTGGTGAGCAAGCATTCCTTGATTCAACTTTATTGAGGCGACTCAATGGCGACTACCCAGTAAGCGCTGCAAACGAATTTATTAGATGGGTTGAAGCTGGTGGTCAGATTCTTAGAGGACTCATAAAGAGGCGAGTTTTTGAGCGGGACATGTTTCTTGGGAGATCAATGATATGAAGCCAAAACCTAAACAGGAGCCACTTCAAAAATTATTTGAAAAATACTTCCCTGGTAGGAGCGAAAAGGTAGATTATCTTCGGATGGGAATTTGCAGCAAGTGCACTCGGGTTACTTTCATTGACCCACCGGGTGGACCACTAAAAGCGGTTCCTCTTGAATGCAGCTACAAAATTTGTGAGGCTCCTAAGCATTTCCCATACTCTTAGTTTTAGCAAAGTCGTTTAGATATTTTTTTGCGCCATGTAAGCTAGTTGACTTCACCTCCGTTACATTGAAACTTCTTAACAGCTTTGCAACATTCTTGTTTAAAGACTGACAGATAAGGTCGAATGGCGAGTAAACAAAATAAAGGTTATTTTCTACTTTTAGTTTTAGTCTACCTCTGATGAAGTTTCTAACTTTCTTTCCAAGCCACAGTGACATGGCTACAGGACTAGCTAGGCAAATAAAGTTCTTAACTGTAATTGGAGTAATAAAACAAATTAGCGTGCCTAGTGAGTGCGCAAGAAGATCTATTTCAGCATCAGGGTATTTTAGTGCGGTCTTTTTTAGTTTCGTCTTCAAGTTGCGTCTAGCTTCGTCACTAACAAAAAATTGTAAGATATCTCCATATTTATCTCCGAGGAAAGGTATTTTAGAAACCCAACTCTTATCTAAGGTTTTTTCAGTCGTAACTTCAATAACCTTGTCATACTGGTCAATGTCATAAGATGATGATTTTAAATTCTTAAATAGGTAAGTATCTTCATTGACCCCCTGAACTAGTAGTAGTACCCGCATGAGGCTAATATAGCCTATTATTATATATGGCAAGGAAATCAGGTTTTAGGGATTATGTTCTGACTGGCTTCTGCGCCAATAGGGAAGTAAGGGTGACAGGCCAGACAATAGGAGTTCAGTCTATCACCCTCCCTACTTTTACCCTGCAGTATGTTATAGGTTAGCGCAAAAGGGAATAATATCTTTAGTGAGATATTGTAGCCCAAGGTTAACCGGTTATATAAATACTACGAAAGCAACAATAGCAAATCGTAATGATTCTGTCTTGATTGAGATCCCCCAATCTCGCGCATTTGGTAAGGAGTGGATAGAAGAATGCATCGAAGAACTTAAGCATATTTACTCAGTCAATAGAGTAATCATACAAATTGAGGGAAACCCTATAGAAGATCCTAAAGAATATGATTATGAACTGGTAACAAGTTGTAGCCAGTTAACAAAACTAACTCAGCACCTAAAAGAGAAGCAACTTTGCTCACTGGACTTTGAAACAGACTCATTAAATACTTTCACAACAAACATCATAGGTATAGGTATTTCAACGGGTGTATCGAACTTTTATATCCCCATAGAAACTGTTGAGACTGACTGCTTACCTCTTGAGTATGTAATGGCTGAGCTTGCCGAGGTATTTAACGCCACTAGTTTCAAGCTTATAGTACACAACGCAAAGTTTGAATTGAAGATTTTAAAACGTTATGGAATTGAGCCAGGCAGTTTCTATGACACTATGCTTGCCATCCATCTAGAAGACCCCTCAAACTCTAAAAGCCTTAAAGAGAGTGTAAAAAGAGTTTTCAATATCAAGATGAAAAACTTCAAGGAGGTTCTTGAAGAAACTGACGTTGCACTAAATAGCATTCACCACTTTCTCAAGAGGATGCTTTATTTGTTTAACAAACGTGAGTGGGGAGAAAACTACATTGTTTCAGAGGGACATACGAAGCGGCGATTAGAGAAAGATGAGTGGATGCCGGTACAAGTTAGACATACACCACTTGAACTGATGGCAGAGTACTGCTGTGCTGATGTATATTTTACTTACAAGCTTTATGAACACTTTAAATTTTCTGGTAAGCAAGAATCTTTACTTGCTGCTGATCATGAGCTTCTTAAATCAGTTATTGAGATGGAGCAAAACGGGGTTGAGCTTGATTGTGAGCATTTTACTAAGCTAACTGGTTTTATACAAAATAGGATTTCAAGATTAGAGAAGCTAATTCAACATGTTGCTGGTAGAGAATTTAACATCAATTCAAATCAGCAATTGGGGGCAATTATATTTGAGGAGCTAAGCCTTGCGGAACCAGTACGCACCAATAATGGCAACTACAAGGTTGATGAAAAGACTTTGAAGAGGATTCGAGCAACTACCAAAAATTCAGATGCCCGCTTCTTAAATTATTTACTAGACTACAAGGAAAAGAAGAAGTTATTAACTACGTATTGTAAGCTGCCAGAAATGATTGAGCCAACAACAAAGAGGCTCCACTGTAATTTCAATTCAACTGGAACAGCTACGGGGCGCTTCTCAAGTAGTGACCCAAATTTACAAAATTTACCTGCAAGTGGGTTGGGCAAAGAGGTGAGACGCGGCATAATTGCGAGCGCTGGAAAACGAATAATAACAGCTGATTATTCACAGATAGAGCTGCGTCTATTTGCTCACTTTGCACAAGACAAGACGATGCTTCAAGCGTTCATAGACGGTAAGGATGCTCACGCAGCAAAAGCCGCTGAGATGTTTGATGTAGATATTGAATCTGTTACAAAAAACCAAAGAGGAGTTGGCAAGACTTTGAATTTCTCTATTACTTATGGAGCCGGCGCTAAGAAAATTGCTGAGACAGCAGGCTGTACTGTTGAAGAAGCAGAAATATTTATAGATCAATATTACGAAAGCATTCCGCGTTTAAAACCGTTGATGCAAGAGACCATAGACCAAGCTAGAAGAGATGGTTACGTAGAGACATTAATGGGACGTAGAAGATATTTTCCTAAGATTAATAGTAGTGACTGGTATGAAAAACTAACTTCAGAAAGACAGTGCTTTAACGCATTAATCCAAGGTACTGCAGCAGATATAATGAGAATCGCTATCGTAAAAGTAGCTAAAGCTATAGAAGGCACACCACTAAAAATGCTCCTAACAGTTCATGACGAGCTTGTATTAGAGTGCCCCGAGGAATTAGTTGAAGAGTGGATTCCTACTATTAAAAGAGAGATGATACCTACTGAGGCTGATGGTTTTCCAAGGCTTGACGTGCCACTTGAAGTAGAGATTGAATCAGGGGTTAACTATGGTGAAAGTAAATAAAGATTTCTGGGGACGCTGCCCTAAGTGTGGCAACATGATTGATTCACCACAGCATGAACTTGGCTGCGTCAAAGCTATATCAAAACCATATGCAAGACCAAGAAACATTAGGTTTAGCTATCCTTCTACTAAGCGAGCATAAGAAGCACATACTTACTGCTGCTTGGATTTTCTTTGGAATTAATTCTTGGATGCAAGTAGAAAATATCCTTCGTCTTAGAGCGAAGAGGAAGCTTGATGAGATTGAAGCAGATATATTAGAAGAAAGTACCGATAGCGAGAGTGCTAAACCCGACTAATATTTGCAAAATTGTGGTGTGACATTCATCCATAAAAACTTTTCAAAAATAATATAGCTTATTATGTTATTTATTGCGCTAACGTGGAATAAAGTAAACATGAACGCAAAGTGGTCTAATCGACTAATCTCAGAAAGAATAGACAGCAAAAACGAAGGTAGGAGATACGCCGTGCGCCACTTTGACGACTCATTACTAACTCTACCATCCATGACAACAGTACTTGACGAAACAATGCCAGAAGAGAAGAGGCAAGTTCTGAATAACTGGAGAAAAAGAGTTGGCGAAGAAGAAGCGGAGAAGATCAGAGTCGAGGCTACTACAAAGGGTGAAAATATGCACTTTTATATAGAACAAGAGCTTTTAAACACAAAAGAGGCATTACCTCAGCCACCAGTACCTCACTTTTATAAATACAAGGAAGGCTTTTTAGATGCAAATAACGTTGAAGCTAAATTAGTTGAAGCGCCACTTTATTGGTACTGCCCTAAAGAAAAGATTGGCTTTGCAGGCACTGTTGATTTGGTTGCAATTGTTAATGGCGTACTAGAGGTTGTTGATCATAAGAGTTCTTCAAGAGTAAAAAAAGAAGAGTGGATCACAGACTATAAGCTGCAAGTGTCTGGTTATGCAAAAGCAATAGAGTACCTATATTCTGTAACTATAGAACAAGCCAGAATCAATATCGCAACTAGTAGAAGTTTTAATTGCTTTTCTCTCTCAAAAGATGACTTGAATAAATACTGGCAAGAGTTTTATAAAAGACTTAAAGAGTACAACTTCAATAAAAATTTTACTAAAGAGAGGATCACTTTAGACGGTGACCCTGGCAGGGATTCAAAAGTAATTTTAGAGAATGGCGAAGTACTTTATTTGCCTGTAAAAGAGGTGGAAGTTTACCATGCAAAAAATTGATATTGAAAAGAAGTTTAGTAGAGGTGAGAAAGTTCATGTTGATTGGCTTGATGCATGTTCGGTAGCAATTGAGTGGACAGACAAAAAAGACTATCAATGGACTAAAGATGTTTACGAGCATGCAGAAGTTGAAAGCATTGGTTTCTTTTATGACTTAGATGATAAAGGAATCTTACTTACACAAAATGAAACTAGAGATTCAGTAAGCCACGCAATTTTTATACCAATAGGAATGATTCAAAAAATGAGGAGACTTAAATAAGATGATTAAGCCGCTAACAGACAAAATACTTGTACGAGAGTTAAAACCAGAGGAGAAGTCATCTGGAGGAATTTATATTCACAGTGGAGTATCTCGTGAGACAGCAAAGGCAGAGGTGGTTTCGGTAAGCAATGGGTTCCTTGCACCAGACGGCAAGATTATGCCGATGGAAGAATTTATCAAGGTCGGTCAAACAGTTCTGATGTATGCAGGTGCTGGAGTGTCTATTAATGTAGAAGGTGAGGAACTAAAAGTATTGGTTTTAACAGAAGTATTAGGAGTTGTTGAAAATGCTTAAAGATATTTATTCAGGTGATGAAGCTAGAAGAGGCTTGTTAAAAGGAATTGAAAATGTATGTAATGTTGTAAAAACAACACATGGACCAAAGGGTAAAAATGTTCTTTTCGAAGGGTCAAGCGGTACTTTAGAGATTACAAGAGACGGTGTAACAATTGCACGCCATATGAACACAGGAAGCCCACTTGAGCTTGCTGGGGCAAGACTGCTAAAACAAGCATGCTACAGAACTAATGAGCTTGCGGGTGACGGCACTACTACTAGTTGTATTCTAGCTGGCTCGTTAGTAAAAGAAGGGATGAGTCATGTGTTAACAGGTACTGACCCAATACTCCTAAAAGCTGGTATTGATAAGGCAGTAAAGATAGCACTAGAAGAACTACCTGCGTTTATAAAACCAGTTCAAACAAAAGAGGATGTTAAAGCTGTTGCAACTATATCAGCTGCAAATGATCCTGAAATCGGTGAGATGATCGCAAATGCTTTAGACAAGATTGGTTTAGATGGTGTTATAACACTCAAAAAGTCAAATGCTTTCGATACTACTGTAGAAGTAATGGAAGGTATGCAACTTGACAACGGTATGGTTGTTCCTCATTTTGCAACTGAAGTTACTAACGGAAGAATCACAGGAAAAACAACTCTTGAAGATCCAGTACTCCTACTTACAGATAGAGAGTTAAATAATGTACACGAAATTATTCCGATACTAGAAGGAGTTGCTAAGTCAACAAGACCTATACTGCTAATCGCTAAGGATTATTCTCAAGAGGTGTTATTGACTCTATTAGGCAACGCAGAAAAAGGAATTATAAAAGTATGCCCAATTAAATTACCTTCATTCGGTCCTCATCAAAAGCCACGATTAAAAGATATTGCTGCAATGACTGGCGGGACAATAGTTGATGATGAAGCTGGAATGGACTTCACTAACTTTACCGAAGACATGTTTGGTCAGGCTAAAGAAGTGATAGTCAGCCACAACAGAACTACAATCGTTGCTCATGACAGATTTAAAGAATCAATAGATCAAAGAATTAAAGAACTTGAATACGAGCTATCAATAGAAGAAAGAGATTATAGAAAAGAAAAAATCCAAGAACAGATTGGAAAGCTGTCAGGAGGAGTTGCCACTATCTTTGTAGCAGCACCAACAGAACACGAACAACAGGATAAATACTACAGAATTGAAGACGCTGTAATGGCTACTAGAAGTGCTGTTGATGAGGGGATCGTTCCAGGTGGTGGGACTATTCAAATTCGCTTGACAGAAATAATTCAACTTAACTTATTTAAATTTAAGACGAGAGCTGAGGTTATAGGGGCAGAGATAGTAATTAAAGCTCTTGGTGAAATCTTTAGGACAGTTTGTGAGAATGCGAGCATCAACCCTGATGTAGCACTTCTTGATTTAGAGTCTTCTGACAACCCTGATACTGGTTTGAATATCGTTACTGGTAATGTCGGAGATATGTTTGAGGCTGGTGTGGTCGATCCAGCAAAAGTTACTAGAGCTTCATTAATAAATGCAGCGTCAGTAGCTGGTGAAGTACTCCTCACAGATAATGTGATTTTGGAACAGTTTGAAGATGGTAAACCAAAGCACATTAAGAATGAGTATGAATAAATGAATATTTTTGAAGAGATAAAAAAGAAAACAAACATCCAGGATATAGAACGCCTCTATCCAAGTATTGAGTTCAACAGTAGTAGAGCAGCAATAAGTCCGTTTAATCCAAGTGAGAAAACACCAAGCTTTATCTACTGTCCAGATAGAAATATAGTTTCTTGTTTTTCAACTCAAAGATTAGGTATGGATATTATTAAATTTGTTGCTGAATATGAAAGGTACTCAATGACAGACGCTGCAACCTTTATTAATGAGAAGTTAGATTTAGGTCTAAAAATTACAGCTGATCCTAATACTGAATTGTACAAAATACAACAGAGTATTATAACGAGAGCGAAGAAAAATATAAACGAGGAAGTAGTTGATTACTTAATGGAAAGAGGGCTCACAAAGCAATCCATAGAGCAGTTTGATATCGGTTATTTAAATGAGCGTATCTTTTTCCCTCTTAAAAATATCCACGGCAAGGTAATTGGTTTTAACTCTAGGCAATTCAAGGATAATGGTCCTAAATATTTACATAGTAAAGAAAGCAATATATTTGTAAAGAAAGAGTACTGTGCAAATTTAGACAAAGCAATCAAATTAACTAAAGCTTATGTCGTTATTACTGAAGGGTTAATTGATTGTATTCAAGCTTATCAAAGAGGCATTCCAGCAGTTAGCTGTTTATCTACAAACTTAACAGAGAAGCAAATAAAAACATTGATGGGTTACTTCAATTCAATTGTTCTAGCTTTTGATTCTGATGAAGCTGGTACCAGAGCAACAATAAAAGCATACAAAGAAATCAGGAAATTAAACCCTTTCATAGAGATATCAGTGATGGACTTCAAGCCTTATAAAGATCTAGGTGAAGCGATAATAGAAGAAGATATATTCAAGTTCCAGCTCCCATTCTACAAATGGTACGCCGGTAGAAATAAGATTGAACACACTGACTTCTTGAAATTACTGGCAGCTGAGAAAAGCTCCATTAATAGAAGAATTGGCGCTCAGCAAATAGCAAGAAGATTAGGTTATCAAGAAGATGACATTTTAAAGGACGTAGAACTTGTAAAGGTCGGTGCAAGCGTTAGTGACAGGAGAACAAAAAAATTCAAGTTCTAGAAGATATGAAGACTTTCAAAGAAATACTTTCTATTGCTCAAATCGAGCCAAGTATAAGCTATGAAGTTAAGTCATATATCAAATCATTACCTGGGTCAGCGTACTCCAGTGATCCAGACTTTATAAGACTCCATGAGCTACTAAGAGAAGAAAATACTTCTGGGCTAATACCTTCACTTGCAAAAGTAGGTTGGGGGACTAGTGACATTGAATTCATTATCAATTCTGACGAGTATAAAGGATTCCTGAGACAACCAAAAGAAGAACAACTCTCGTCAATCAAAGATGTTCATGAAGAACATATTAAAAACCAACTTAGAGAAATATTACATTCTAGTCAAGACTCAATATTGTCTAGCATTCCTGCTGATGAG
>CAWUIS010000031.1:0-12228 GCA_963922625.1 uncultured Candidatus Melainabacteria bacterium
GAATGGTCTCACCATTCTCAACAAAGAAAGGAACATTGATCACAGCACCGGTCTCAAGTGTTGCAGGCTTAGTACCACCTGATGAAGTATTACCCTTCTCATTAGGTGCGCAATCCACTATCTTAAGCTCGATTGAATTAGGTAGCTCAGTGCCAACAATTTTGCCTTCACAAATTGTCATCATGCAAGTTGTTTCTTCCTTAAGAAAATCTGTCACATCTTTACCAAGTACATCAGCAGGAATTTCGCTTTGCTCATAAGATTTCATATCCATGAAAGCATAGCTATCACCACTAGCGTATAAATACTGCATCTCTTTTTTCTCAACAAAAACAGCCTCAAACTGCTCATTCATACGAAAAGACTCTTCGCGCATTCCTCCAGTCTCAACGTTTCTTAGTTTGGTACGCACAAAAGCAGCACCTTTTCCAGGCTTGACATGCAAAAACTCTGCAACTTGCCAGACCTGACCTTTCCATTTAACTGTTAAACCGTTTTTAAAATCCGTAGGAGTAAGCATTGACTAAAAGATTTTATCAGCAATTAGCTCTGCCCTGCTCCTGTAAGCGCTAAAAAAATAATATCTTCAAAAAGATAGCCGATATTATCCAGAGTCTTATGAGCAGCCAAAAAAGTAGCACCAGTGGTTGAAATATCATCCAAGACCAATAAAACATGTAAATCTTCTTTATTATAGTCAAATGCAGCTAGTTTATCTAAGGCAAAAGCGCATTTCATAATCTCCAGTCTTTCTTGCTTGGATTTGTCAAACAAAGATTCGGTTTCATTACGTTGCAAAAGCTGACATTTTTTAAATGAATAATTTGAAATCAGCTTCAAGCCCTGTTTAGTTTGCAAAGGAAGTGGATACTTAGGTTTATGCATATCGATAAAAGCATCGCAAAGCAAATCTGCCTGGTTATAAACTCTCTTTTCTAGTTTTTTTGTGTTCATGGGGATGGGGTTAATCCAAAAAACAGTATGTTTATCAAGGCTGGAAATCTTTTCAAGTCCATCAAATGAGTCTCCAGCAAGTAAAATTTGCTTTGCATAATTAGCCCAAGACTTCTTCAGTACATCTCTCCAAAAACTTATGTAATGAGGCTTACGGTATTTGAAATAACGCATGATTTTTTTACTGAGCTCACCGTACTCATGAAAATAAAAAATCTTAGGATAGTGAAAAATCTCGGCATCAAAAAAGCCATCAAGTTCTTGCATTGTGAAAAACACAAACTTGCGCCGTAAGAAGTTGTCCTCTTCTAGTTTAGTAAAACATGGCTGGCAAAAAAATCCATTATCTTCAAGAGCTGTTTTCTCATTACAAGCAAAACATTTTCTCCGTGAAAAAGCATTTAAAAACTTGTCAAAATAGCCATCTATAAATAAGGCAAATTTCTTTGCCCTTGTTTGAATCCCCATGGCTTGATATTGTAGCTTTTTGATTTTGTCGCCGTCATTTATTTTTTAGGCTTATTCAAAAAGGGCAAAGAAGCAACACTACCAAAAAAACTCACAGCAGAAATCATAAAAATAGTAATAGCACCAGTAACAACATAAAAAGCCGAACCCAGGGAGTCGACAAACTCAAAATTACCATCACCACGCATTTTCATACCATCATTAATTGTATTAATTAAAGTCTCTTGCATTTCAGGATCTTGCATTTTTGTACAGAGGATATAGGCCAAAACCGCTCCCACAATAACACCAGTACCAAGTCCTAACAAAGCAGCTTCAGACACTTTAATTTCTTTGTATTCATCTTCTCGATTCTCTCTGCGGTAGAAATAGCAAGCCAAAAAGCCACTTGCAAAAAAGGTCAAAAGCGGCATCCCCATGATAGGAATAACAAAGACTGTGTTGAGCATAACAGTAATCAATGCCGATAAAAGTATAGGTCTAGAAAACGCATCCATAATACAAGAAGAATTAAAAAGTAAGTTTTTGTTGTTTATAGCTCGAACTTTTATTCGACTGCAAACTTTGAGGATAATACCATTTTATCAACTCACCTTGCTTACCTAAAAGAAAGCTACCATCTTTAGTTGTCACTTGAAAAGCTGCTGCATTACCTGTTGCAAGAATAAAACCACGCTCGTCATAAAATTCAAATTTCTGCAAACCTCTATCTACAAAAACATCTCCTTCGTGTAAAATCCTGCTAGCTCCCACACCAATAACTTGAAACCAAGCCGTATCTTTGATTTTAATTTTCAAATGCACAGAACCAGAACCGGCTTCGAGTTTTTTGCCCTCTAGTTTTTTATTACTCTCTTTTTTTAGTGGAGTCGTTGCTTCTTGCTTAGGTTCTTCTTCATTTTTTACTTCTTTCTTTTCAACTTTAGGCTCAGCTACTGGTTTTTTGATTTTTTCTTTTTTAACAGAAAGCGTTTTTTTAACTGTCTCTGGAGTGGTCTTAGAACTCTCTTTGCCTTTAAGCTGTCCAAAAAAGATAAATAAGAGAATCAAAACTAAAATTGCAACTAAAGCAATAACAAAAGGTTTTTGTTTAAAGCTAGAAAAATTGTTTACAGAGGAATTTAAACTTATAGTATCTGGGCTAAGCTCATCCACAATGGTCTGCACAATATAGTTACCCGAGTCTTGCCGAAATTCTTCAATTAACTCAGAGCCATTTTTAAGCTTCAGCGCTTTAAAAATCTTCTGTAAAAAACCAATCAAAAAAGCAGTTTCAGGAAGAGATTGGTGATTGAGAGCTTCTATATTTACTATATGTTTTACAGAAACCCGGCTCAAGTCCGCTAAATCCTCAACAGACATTTTCTGTTCTTCACGAGCAGATTTGACCAAATTAGCTATTTTTATAAGTGGGTCTTGCATCTAAAGGATCACTTTAGGCTGAATACGAAAAGCCTTGCCACCCTTTTTAAGGATGCCTGCAACGCCTATAAGTTCCTGAGAACTATTAAGACATTTCAGAACTTGCTCTTCAGACTCCTTATCTTTATAGAAATTAACAATCGTATCACTAGCTGTATCTTCCAAAAATATCTGCTGTCCTTGCTGCAATGCAATCACGTCTTTATTACTAAAACTAAATTCTGGTGAGTTTATATAGTCTCTAGATTTGAGTACCAAGTCTTCCATATCAAGCTCGCCATCTTCAAGATCCTCAAAGCGCACCGAAGATTTGATATCAAAACCATTAGATTCAAGCCTTCTTAATTGAGTTAAATGTCCACCTAGATCTCTTGCAATAGATCTGATATAAGTTCCTTCGCCGCAGCTAATATCAATCTCCAGCTTAGGATATTTAAAAGCCAGTAAATGCAAATCAGAGATATAGATATCTTTTGGCTCCAAGCTTGTTAAATCCACTGCCTCTCCAGCTCGCATCAGCTCATAGAGTTTTTTTCCGTTAATTTTTTTTGCACTATACAAAGGAGGAATTTGCTTGGTATGCCCAATAAAATTTTTGAGCTTTGCTTGAATTATTTCTTCGCTCTCACCTTTATCAGTAGGACGTAGTTTTTCACCCGTATAATCATCGGTATCAGTAGTAAAACTCAAATCGACTTCTGCAAAATATCTTTTTGATTTTCTCAAAAACCTAATCAGACGAGTGCTATTACCAATAGCGATTGGCAAGACTCCAGTAGCAAAAGGGTCTAGGGTGCCAGCGTGACCAATTTTTTTGATCCCTAAAATTCTTCTGAGCTTAGCCACAACATCATGAGAAGTCCAATCCTCAGGCTTATCGATATTTATAAATCCTGATATATCTTTATCAAACATCTCTCTGTGATTGATTTTCTTCGTCTTTTTCTATAGTTTGGTCGATAAGATGAACCATATCCACCGACTTACTCAAAGAATCACTAGCAACAAAAATTAATTTAGGAGCATATTTTAAATTCAACTTGCGTGCAATAACACCTCTGAGTTGCCCTGCATTTTCAGTAAGAGCAGCTTGGGTGCCAGCACCAGCCAGCAAATCATCAGCATCTCCTTTATTCAAAATCGAATAGATCACTTTAGCGCTACTCAAGCTTGAGTTCAAATCTACATCAACGATAGACACAAACTTATCCATCCGGTCGTCCTTGATCCCACCTGATGAAATTATGGCGCCAAGCTCTCGTTGAATAGCTTTGGCAACTTTTTCTCTTCGCTCATAGCTCTTCACAGAGAAGCCCTTTTAATCTCTTTGATGGTCCAACATTCAATAAGATCTCCTTCAGTAAGATCGTTGTATTTTTCAAAACTCAGCCCACATTCAAAGTTTTCTTTGACTTCTTTGGCATCATCTTTAAAACGTTTGAGATAGTCGACTTTTCCTTCGTAGATTTTGGCACCTTCTCTAAATACTCGTGCAATCTCACCACGCACAATCTTACCTTCTGTGACATAAGAGCCAGCAATATTACGGCCATCGATAGGAAAGATTTTTCTGATTTCGATAGTTCCAAGCTTCATCTCTTGCAGCTCTGGTTCGTGCAAGCCAAGTACAGCTCTTTCCAGGTCTTCAGTCAGCTTATAAATAATCTCGTAGGATTTGATTTTGACATCAAGTTTTTCAGCTAGCTTCGCAGTAGCAGCGGTATCAACACCAACGTGAAAACCAACAACAACAGCACCTGTTCTTTCAGCCATTTGAATGTCATTTGCGGTAATTGAACCTGAATCAATTGCAATTGGCTTCACCAAAACCTCACCCGTTGAAAGTTTATTCAGCTCATGAGAAATTGCTTCAGCAGAACCTTGAACATCAGCTTTGATAATGATGCGCAGCTCTTTTTCTTGTCCTTCTTGAATCTCAGAAGTGAAAGCAGAAAGACCACGATAACGTTTTTGTTCAAGCTCTTCTTGAGCGATTGCTTCAGCTGCTTTTTTAGCTTCTTTGATATCTTTGTGAGCTTTAAAAGCATCCCCGGCTTTTGGCACTCCGTTCATACCAAGCACACTTACAGCAGTTGAAGGTCTTGCTTCAGAAGCAATCCCACCAGTCTCGTCTATCATAGACTTAACACGTCCCCAAACACCGCCAGCAGTTACATAGTCACCAACTTTCAAAGTTCCATTTTGCACCAAAACAGTTGCAATGGCACCTTTAGTTCTTGAAAGCTCAGCTTCAATTATGGTACCCAAGGCAAGACGGTTAGGGTTAGATTGAATTTTCTCAGAAAGCTCGGCATCAGCAACAAGCATGACTTTCATCAACAGCTCGTCGATACCTTGGTTGTTCAGAGCACTTACACGCGCGCACTCAACCGAACCACCATACTCTTCAGTGATAATCTCATATTCAGAAAGTTGTCCCAAAACCTTATCAGCATTAGCACCTGGCTTATCAACTTTATTGATCGCAACCAAGAAAGGAATATTACTGTCTTTGATGTGCTTAATACACTCAATAGTTTGTGGCATAACACCATCATCAGCAGCAACAATCAAAACAATAATATCGGTAACGGTGGCACCACGCTTACGCATTGCGGTAAAAGCCTCATGACCAGGAGTGTCCAGGATAGTAATCTTACGTACATTACCATCAAAATCTTCAGTCTCGATTCTATAAGTACTTATATGCTGGGTTATACCACCAGACTCGGAATCAACAATTTTTGATTTTGCTTTTCTAATGGTATCTACTAGAGTTGTTTTACCGTGATCAACATGACCCATAATAGTAACTACTGGAGGTCTTTGCTCAAGGTTTCCTTCAGACTCATCTTGCTTCAAAGCAGATTCAAGAGCCACATTACCCTCATCTTCAGCCTCGGTGTTCACAGAGTAATTCTGACTTTCAAGATACTCAACAATCAGATCTTTTTCCAAAAGATCGTTTACAGTTTTTACAATCTTTTTCATGAAAAAGTAAGTAATGATCTGTGTTTCAGCAATATTAATAGTCTGTGCAAGCTCACGAATTGTCATCGGCTTAGTAATAGTGATCTCTTTTGGTCCAGAGTTGACAACAACCTCGCGTTTTTTTCTAACAGGCTTAGGTCTCTCGTCAGAACCACCACGTTTTTTCTTACGCCCCATCCCTTGTGAGCTGATTGTTGGCTTAGCTACCCTATAAGGCTGGCCGGCAGCTTTAGAAGGCGCGCGCGCTTCAGAATTAGTCTGAGTAACTGGCTTTACAGGAGGTTGAGATACTGGTCTTAAAGGAATTGAGCGCACATTACTCATATCCTTAAACTCAACATTGTTCTCTCTTGAATAATTTGTTTTCTTAGCATCGATTAGATCTTTTAAACCTTGCTCGATAGTTGGTTCAGCATCTTCAACTGGTGCTTCAGGCTCTGGATTAATTGGAGCGACTGGCTCAACAGGAGCTTCTTTGCTTTCTTCTTCAACAGCTGCTGCTACTGGCGTCTCAACGACTTCGGGTTGAGGAGCGATTCTACGAACAATACGAAGTTTTTTCTTAGGTTCTTCTGTTTTAGCTTCTGTACTAGTATCAGTAGATGAAGCACGCCTAACTATGCGCGGTGATGAAGCACTTGAACTATTGTCGCTAGAGTCTCCAGCCCCAGAGTCAGACAAGATTCCTGGCAAATCAATTCTTTCCATGATTTTTTCAACAGCGTAAGCATCTATAGAGCTAGAAGCTGTTTTAGGACTTTGACCAAACTCAGGAGCCAACTTTATAATTTGGCGCGTCAGTTCTGCCTGAATCTTTTTCTTTGCTTTTTCATCAGCATCATCAGGTACTTTGCTCCTTGCAAGGTCATATATTCTAACTTTTCCACCAACGTTCATTTTTTATCTACTCTTTCCTCCGCCTCAATTAAACTCTGAAAATCAATTTTGTTTTTGTAGTGCTTATGCTTACTTGCTTTAGTCAGGCAAGATTGCGTCGGGCAAACATAAAAAGATCTACCAAAGTCTTTAGGTTCAGGCTTAACAATATACTTACCTGCTTGGTTACACAAAATTCTCAGAAATGCAGATCGCTCTTTTTTGATGCCGCAAGCAATGCATTTTCTTTCATGCTTAATCTTTTGCTTTGGCTGTGCAAGCATCATCTCCATTCCTTCAAAACACCTTAGCCCGAGGGCTTATACTTGAGCCTCCTCGCTCAAGCTCTCTTCTTCATTAGTCTTTTCTGATTCTTCGTCATCTGCAGTATTGGCATCATCTTGTTTTGCAGCTACGCCAGATTCTTTGATATCGATTTTCCAGCCAGTAAGTTTTGCTGCAAGCCGCACATTCTGTCCACCTCTACCAATAGCCAAACTAAGTTGATCAGAGCCAACGGTGACTTCTGCTCTTTTTCCGTGCTCGTCATCAAAAAGAGCAACTGTAAGTATTTCAGCAGGACTCAAAGCATTAGATATATAGTCAACAGGATCTTCTGAGTGACGCACTATATCAATCTTTTCGTTTTTCAACTCAGAAAGCACATTTTGGATTCTCGATCCACGTGCACCGATACATGCACCCACAGGATCAATATCCTCACTATCAGAGCTGACAGCAATTTTAGTTCTTTGACCTGCTTCACGAGCGATTGATTTGATTTCAACAGTAGCATCTTCAATCTCTGGAACTTCAAGCTCAAACAACTCACGCACCAAATCTTCGTGAACATGCGAACCAATAATAAGAGGAATGCGTCTATCCTCTCTGTATTCCTGCACGTAAACTCTAATGCGGTTTCCAACACGGTAGTTCTCACGAGATACTTGTAACTTCATTGGAATATGAACATCAAAATTACCAAGGTCAACGACAACATTTGGCTGCCCGCGCACTGTATACTCAATACGCTTGATAGTACCAGCGATAGTAGTGTTTTTCTTAGATTCAAACTCATCTTTCAAGTTCAGCTTTTCAGCTTCACGCATACGCTGAGTCATAATTTGCTTAGCGGTACTAGCTGCAATTCTGCCAAACTCAGCAAAGTCTTCAGGTGTAACATCCAGCTCAAGAATCTCACCTTCAACAACATCAGGGATATATTCTTTAGCTTCATCCAATGCAATCTCGCGGGCAGGATCAGTTACTTCAGCAACAACAGTCTTTGGTACAAAAATACCGATCTCACCGGTCTCCTCATCAAACTGACAATTGATAGAGTCAGAAGAAAGTAGTTTCATTTTTTTACGGTAAGCTCCAGAGATTGAATCACAAATAGCCCTGATAAAAATTTCCTTAGGGATATTTTTCAGTCTTTCGATTTCTTCTGCTGCTTCGATTAATTGTTTGCCGATTTTGTACATTTGCGTTTGGTCCTTAACTTACTTACCCTTTTTATTTCGTTAGAAGCCTAAAAAATAAAAAAGCAGGTAAAGTACCTGCAAGCAAGCTTGTAATAACACATAGAATTATAGCATCATTGGCTCAACTAGTATCGACTATACAGACATACTAAGGAAAAAGCTTAAGCTTAATCCCTTCTATTACCAAAAATTCTTAGCAAATAAATAAAGAGATTAATAAAGTCTAAATAGAGTGCCAGCGCGCCAGTGATAGCAAAATTTGGGTGGAAATTTGCGGACTGACCAATTCTCTTGATTTTCTGGACATCATAAGCTGTAAGAGCAACAAAAATCAAAACCCCAGCGTAGTTAAGCAGACTAGATAGCCCAGAACTATGCAAGAACATATTAACCACCTGAGCAATAACTAAACCAATCAACGCCATAAAAGCAAGTGAGCCAATTTTAGTAAGGTCGTTTTTAGTAGTAGCACCATAAAGAGCCATGACACCAAAAGTAGCAGCAGCAATCAAAAACGTAGAAAATATTGAACTTGCTGTATATATCAAAAACACAGAGCTTAGTAAGACCCCATTAAGAGCAGCGTATATAAAAAAGTTTGTAGCAGCGGCTTCTGCTGACATTTTAGTGATATTAGCTGAGATATTCCAAACCATGGCAAACAATCCGATTGAAAGTGCAATCATAATGAACATGTTGCTGTAAATGGTTTTGATTATCATCTCATTTGTAGATACAATATAAGCAACTACGGCTGTTGCCGCCAAGCCCAAAAACATCCAGTTAAAAACCTTGGTGATAAAGCTCTGTTCCTGTACAAAAGAGCCACCAGAAAAAGGTGATGAGAATCCACCTCCAGAATTAGTAGGATCGTATTGTGAGTTGTTCATGGTTTTAATTATACATATGAGATTTTTTTTTGTTGTAATTTTGTTATAAGTTGAATAAATTTGCTCTTGACTTTCACATAGTCAAAACGAGATAATCTCTGGGTAAGTGGCTAAATTATCATGGGCACTTTTGAGAAAAGGACTAAAACTACCCCAGAGCTGAAAGCGGCAAAAGATAGATTAGGAACTTTGGCATCAACTATTCACGATACCAAGACGGGCTGGACTCGAAGTCAGACTCAACAAGGAGTCAGCAGATTTCTAAAACAGCAGATTACATCAAATGATCCAAAAGTAGAAAAGTACTACAAAAAGATGGTAATCACCGATATATTAAGAATGTTGAAATACATCTGGGACTCTGAAACCAATAAAAAAGTTTAACTCAAAAGACTCTTAGCTTGGTATCTATGCGAATGCACATAAGCTAAAAGTTGGTTTCTAGTATCAATGGCAACACCCACCAAAATCAAAAGTGAAGTTGATCCTAAACCACCCAGGGTATTAACCTGGCACCACTGCTCAGCGTGAATTGGCAAAACGGCGATCAAGCCAATAGCGATAGCACCAATAAAAACGATTCTTGAGAGTACCTTTTCAAGGTAGTCTGTTGTTGCTTTACCTGGCTTTACACCTTCAATAGCGCTACCTGATTTTTTGAGGTTTTCAGCCATATCACGAGGATTTGAAACTATAGTGGCATAGAAAAAAGTGAAAGCCAAAATCAAAAGAAAATAAGCAAAGGAATGCTCTAGTTTGGTGTAAGAGAACATATACTCAAGCCTCATAGAAAACCAATTGCCAAGATCAGCTAAAGCAGTTCCTGAAAGAGCCGCCACTCCAGGAATAGCAGCAAACCAATCACGCAAAAGCATAGAAAAACTTTTGTCTTGGATCCCAGCAAAAGTAAGCAATTGTATTGGCATAAACAAAACCGCACTTGCAAAAATAATTGGCAAAACACCTGCTGGATTGATTTTAAGCGGCAAACTATGACCACGAGCTGCAAGATTAGCACCAGCACGCTTAGCACCTAATATCATCAAGTTGCGCGAGCCTTCTTGAATCAAAATAATCAAAACAGTCATCGCCAGAAAAATCCCAAGCAAAGTTATAACTCCCCACTGCGGGCTAGAACCCACACGCACAGCTGTCATGGTGTCTTGAATCATAATCGGCATCTTAGAAGCGATACCAATAAAAATAAGTAAACTTGCACCGTTACCAACACCTTTTTCGGTGATCATCTCACCTAGCCACATGACAAAAAGTGCTGAGACAGACAGTATAAACATAGTCTGCAAATAAAAACTCATGCCCGGCTCTAATGCGATACCAGCAACATCCAAAAATCTCGATAAAGCAAAACTCTGAACTCCAGCAAGGAAAATAGTAGCGTAGCGAGAAATTTGTTGGTATTGCTTTCTACCTTCTTCCCCTTGGTTACGCTGCATGTCTTTAAGTGGTGGAGCCACTTCTACAAGTAGCTGCATAATAATGCTTGCAGTAATATAAGGACCGATACCAAGTGCGAAAATCGAAAGAGCACTAAGAGCACCACCAGCAAACATATCTACCAAGCCAAGTAAGCCAGAAGATAAAGTAGGGTTTGACTTGAGAGCCTCTTGATCAACTCCATACAAAGGAATATGAACACCCAATCTATAAATAGCTAACATCAAAACGGTGAAGCCGAGTTTTTCAGGTAGGCCACTAGCGTTGAATATTTCTTTGATGCTAAGAGAATGGGGATTTTCTTTTTCTTTGTTCATTTGAAATTACTATTCTATCAATTTCCTGGGACCGGCTCCTTCGATTAAGTTTTTTTTCTTTTTGCAGAAGTTTTTTAGCTTTATACTCGTTAAGGTAAAAAGGATTATAAACATTATGAAAAAAATATTTTATGTACTTACTTTAGTTGCCCTATCTACTAGCTTGGTTCAAGCACAAGGTTTTTGGGGAGCTGGTCAGAACAAAGGAAAGCAGTTTGAAAAAATTGACACAAACCAAGATCAAAAAGTTAGTAAAGCTGAGATGATGGAATTCCATGAAAAGCGTTTCAACAAACTTGATGCTAATAATGATGGTGTTTTGACTCAAGAAGAAATGAAACAAAACGTGCAAAAGGGAGCTGAGCATGCAAAAGAGCAGCAAGCTACTAGACGTAATAAAATGCAAGAGAAATACGCATCGAAAGGACATTAGTCCTCTTTAGAGACTTCGTTTTGGTTGTAATAGTATATTAGCTACCAAAAGACCGCTAACTATAGCTATTGCAACCATAAACATCTCAAAGGTAGTATTAACACCCTCTAGAGCATTTTTTTGGACTAAGAAATTTAGCCCTCTAAAACCAACCGCTCCAGGGACTAGCATAATTACACCCGGCATCAAAATCACTGCTGCTGGTTTTTTGATAAGCCTAGCGTAGGCATTAGCTAGGATCCCAACTAAAAAACCAGCAACAAAACTTGCGAGGTCGGGTCCTATAAAAACAGCGCTTAATTGTGAGCTAAAAAAGCTTACAGAACTTGCAAGAAGCATCCAATAATATTTGGTCAATCGCCCTCGAAAAAGTATATTAAAAGCAAGAGTAATAACAAACATTGCAATATAAATTGAATAGCTGGGTAAAGCGGATGGTAGAACTTGAGAAAACTCGATTTTGGTTAATAGCTGCATCAAAGAAATTCCAAATGCAAAGCCAAAACCCAGTTTAAAAAACGTCAGTATGGCATGCATCAAACGCGAGGTGCCAGCATTAAGGTTATTAGTAGCAAGCTCAGTCATTGACAAAGTCAAAGACATCCCAGGTAAAAGCACTATCAAACTTGCAACAGTTACAATTTCGATGGAAAATTCGGTCAAGAAAAAATACAATATGCCTTGAAACAGTGAGATCAAAAGTGCTGCTAAAAACTCATAAGAATTAGCCAGCTTTTTAAAATGCAATGAAATCTCACAAACCATGCCCACAAGAGCTCCACAAACCAAGGACACCAAAAGCTCTTTTAGCCCACCACCTATAAGCACACTAGTAGCAGCTCCAGCGATAGCATAGGCAGCAATCTCCACGCAAGCTGGGTAAAGCCTTGGGTAGTTATTGATTTTTGTGAGTTTTTCTAGTGCTGCATCAACATTGA
>CAWUIS010000032.1:0-11813 GCA_963922625.1 uncultured Candidatus Melainabacteria bacterium
TTGTTGGTAGTCTTTTTCTCCAAAAATGGCATAGTGGGGCTGGATTAAATCAAGCAAAACTTTGACCACAGTACAAACACCATCAAAATGACCAGGACGAGATTTGCCACAGAGAATATTTGCAAACTCTGGATTTGCTTGGATAGTTTTTGCTTTAGTTTGATATAGGTTTTCTTTAGTGGGGGCAAAGACAAAATCAACTTTCATTTCCTCGAGTTTTTGACAATCTTCAGCGAAAGTTCTTGGGTATTGATCAAAATCCTCATCAGGCCCAAATTGTAATGGATTGACAAAAATACTCACCCAGGTTTTTGCTGCTTTGCTTTGTGCCAGTTTGACCAATGATAGGTGTCCTTGGTGAAGAGCACCCATAGTGGGTACTAAAGCTCTAGAGCTGTCGTCAATAAGGTCATGGATTTCTTCTTTGGTTTTTATGATTTTCATGTCTGGCTCGTTGCTCCAACTATGAGCGAGTGTAAACCTTTGCTAGTCGTAAATTGAGTGAACAGACAAGCTCGTAGCTTATGGTATCAAGCTCTTCGAGCCAGTTTTCAATGGGAGTATGGGTGCCAATCAACTCAAGGCTATCACCTACTTTGATATCAAAATCTTCGATATCAAACATCATTTGGTCCATGGTAATTAAGCCAACTTGTTTGATTTTTTTGCCCTTAGCATAGCCGTATATTTTGTTTGAGAGAGACCTCGGGACTCCATCTCCGTAGCCTAAAGGAAGAGTTGCGATACGAGTTGCTTTCTTTGAAAACCATGTCCGCTTATAACTGACACTCTCGCCGGCTGCAATTTCTTTAATGTGACTTATGCGTGCATGCAATGACAACAGCGGCTTGAGCTTGGGATTGTCCAAGCCATAGAGCTCGATGCCACAGCGAACATAATCACAATCAAGTTCTGGCATAATGGCAAAAGCTTTTGTACTGGCAGGGTGTTTGGGATAGCTTAGCGAGCTTGTCATCGATGCAAAGCTCGCTTTTTGTTTTTGGCAAAATTCCTTATCCTCACTATCTGCAAAATGCGTGTAGAGAGATGAAATTTTTACGGTTGAAAGTTTTTCGATTCTTTCTATATCAACTTTACTCAGTGTTTTAAAACCAATACGGTTCATGCCCGTGTCCAGCTTAAGATGTAAGTTGGCTGTGCTTTTGCGATCAGCAGCGATATTGTTGATTTTTTCGGCGGCATCTACGCTGGTGATGGTTAGGTCAATATCAGCATCAAGGGCAGATTCTATTGCCCATTCTGGACAAATACCAAGCACCATGATTTTTTTCTTGGTGACTTGTCTTAAGGCTAGAGCTTCATCGATACTAGCGGTTGCGTAGGCAAAAACAAAGTCATAGGTATCTAAGGTTTTGGCTATTAGCTCCGCTCCATGACCATAAGCATCAGCCTTTAGTACAGGAATTAAGGGCTTTTGACACAGCTTATGTAAGTAGTTTAAGTTGAATTCTAGGTGGTCAAGATTGATTTCAACCCAGGCATCTCGTCTAAATCTATCCAACCGGGTTGGTCTGACTTGCACCATAATTGACAAGAATCCTTTCAAGCTCTTCTTTATTAAAATCAGGCCAGAGCGTGTCTGTAAAAACTAAATTTGATTGAGCACATTGCCACAGTAAAAAATTGCTCATGCGCTTTTCACCCCCTGTACGGATCATGATCTCAGGCTTAGGGATGTTTGCTGTGTATAAGTTGGCTTCAAAGTTTTCATGATTGAGACCTAGCTTGTTTTTTTTGATTTGATTTAGTGCTTGTGCTATTTCATCTAAAGAACCATAATTAAGAGCTACTTGTAGTTTTAAGCCGGTATTCAAGGCGGTAGTTTTTTCAAGCTCATCTAAGCTTGCACGGGCTGGAATGTTTTCAAGGGCTTGCATGTCACCAATGATTTTGACGCGCACATTTTTTTTATGAAGATTTTTCAGCTCTTTGATAGCGACTTCACCTAAAAGGCGGAATAGAAAATCAACTTCTTTTTCGTCTCGCCGCCAGTTTTCAGTAGAAAAAGCATATACAGTTAAATATTCAACACCATAGTCAGGCAGAGATGCAACAAGTTGCTTTAAAGCTTCAACACCTTTACGGTGTCCTTCGATTCCTGGTAAATGATTTTGTTTTGCCCAGCGTCTATTGCCGTCCATGATGACGGCAATATGCTTGACGCTATGACTTATGATTTTTTTGTTTTGCGTTGCTAGCATTGACGAAGCAATAATTTTATCATTTCACTTTAACCTCGATTTCCTGGGCAGAATTTTCGGCAAACTCAAAGTTTATTGGTGCGATTCTCTCACCATCTTCATTTTTAGGAACACGCTTGTAATAACGAATATCCAAGTTTGATTTATCCCCTAGCTCTGCTAATTCTGGATTACGTGGTGCAAAATAAACCTTGAAACTCAATTCTCCTGAGAGCAAGTCACTGAGTGGTAATTTGATCCTATCTTTGGCACCACTGGTTTTGCTGGATACGCTTAAAATCTTGTACTCTTCTCCAAGTACAGCATCACCTGCAATGCGGTCAATTTGAAACAAGTTTTTGTTGTAGTAAAGATCAAAATCTAAGCTATCTAAACCCAAATCATCAAAATTTTGATCGATATTGCTTGTTTTTACTTCTATTTCAATCAAGCCAGGGTCCAGAATGATACCTGATATATGCTCATTCTCTTGTCCAGAGCCGCTATTGATTAAAGGTAAGTCAATGTTGTCTATGTTTAAAACTTCGGTCACAAGTTTGACAACACGGTTGATACCCTCAACGATAGCTTTGATATTTTTGTAGAGATCTTCAAGGTCTCTGATTCGCTGTAGTATAGACCTAGTTACAAAAGCTTGTCTTTTTAGTTGATGGTATTCGCTTTTGCTGAGCCTGATATAAGCCCTCTCTTGGACCAAAGACTCAGCCTTGACTAAGCAAAAAACTTGGCTACAAACTAGTGTTAAAACTAAAAATATTTTTCTCATAAATTCCCCCTTAGAGCTTGAATCATCTCAAAAATCTATGAAAAATTAGAAAATTCCAGTTTTGACCGCAATAATTGGGTGTTTCCACTCAGTTAATTCAGGTTTTAAAGACTATGCTGATTTGTAAACACCAGCTATATAGCTTATAAACCTCATCTTATCTTAGTGGATCAATTTCTTTATGGTCGTTAGTTTTGTTGGTTTGAATTCTTCATTTGACTCAGGTGCTCTGATCAATCAGTTAATTGATCTTGAAATTCAATCAAAAGTTACCCCTCTAGAACAAAAAAGATCTGAACTAGAGTTTGAAAGATCATCATTAGATACTATTTCATCTAGTTTAGGTACTGTAGGTACTGCTATTGACTGGAATGAAATTGTCAAAGGTAGGACATCACTATCACCAAAGGCAGTTACAAGTACCAATAATAAGGATGCCAATGATAATGAATATATCGGCATAACAACAACAGATGATGCTGTTGCAGGTACTTTTACTATAGATGTCAATCAACTGGCAACTAATACAAATAGAACTTCATCAGCTGCAGTTGCACAAGCTTTAAGCACAACTTCAAGTATGAGCTTGGCAACTTTTAAAGGTGGCTCGAGACCTAATACAGGAACAGTCACAATTAATGGTGAGACCAGAACCTACACCGAACCTAACGCTACTATCCGTCAAAGTGCTTCTGCTCTTACCGATCCTGCCGCTATTACAGAAACAACAGTACACACAAGTGCCAATTTTAAAGCGGGTGCAACTTTAACCGGAGGTACTGTTAACATCAATGGTGAGCAGCAAACTCTTTCAGTCAGCGGATCAACTACAGTTCAAGATGTCTTGGACTTTTTTGATAGTTTTTCTGGAGTGACTGCAAGTTTTAATAGTGGTGCGATCCAGCTTAGTGGTGTGACTTCATTATCAAATGGAACTAGTAATGTTTTAACTGCTTTGGGTTTGGATACAGCATCAATTTCAAGTAGTACTGTGACAGGTGACCACAATATTACAACGGCAACTTTAGAAGATTACGGTATTACTGATAGTTCAATGACTATTAATGGAACTACTATTAATTTTAATAGCTATGACACCATCAATGATCTGATCTCAGCTATTAATTCCAATAGCTCTACCGGTGTAACAGCTAGTTATGATTCTAATATTTTTACTCTTACAAGAAACGATCTTGGACCTGATTCTATTACCATTACTCCAACAGCTGCAGGTAGTGTTTATAACGAGTTTGGTTTAACTAGTGAAACTATTGGTGTTGATGCTGATATTCAAACGGCAATCTTAGATTTCTTAGAGGGCTTTGCTTCTGTTTCTTCTGCCACAATTTCAGGTGGTAAGGTTGTGCTTGCTGGTACTACTACTAATATTGGTGGTGCTGGTGACAGTAGTAATTTTATTTCGGCACTAGGGCTTGACAATGCTACTATTACTGGTGGTGCTGCAACTGGTTTGCAAAATATTTATGCACATCCCTCGAGTGCGACTATGTCCGATCTTGGTGTGACTAGCACAGACATTATTATCAATGGCTCAACCATTGAATTTGAAGCAACAGATTCTATAACAAGCTTGATTAGTAAAATCAATAATGATGCTAATGCCAAGGTTAGCGCTGCTTGGGACTCACTTGAAGGTAAGTTGGTCTTGACTAACGATGATACTGGAGCTCTCAATTTGACTGCTAGTTCAAGCTCGGGCAATATCGTCTCCATATTCAATATTACTGGAGGTGAAACACTTGGTAATAACGCTGAATTTACAATTTCAACTATTAATGGCGGTAATACTTTAGTTAGTAATAGTAATAGTGTCAGCGGTTTGATGACCGGGGTTACATTAGATCTCAATGAAGTAACCGGTACGCCTGTTACAGTCACTATTGCTGAAGATACTGCAGGTGTAAAAGAGAAATTCAATGAAATTATAGATGCAACTAATTCATTGATTCAAACTTTACAAAGTGATAACACCAGTTTCAACCGAAGCTTGGTTTCACGTATTAAAAGTACTCTAACTACAATAGTTGGTACTAATGGTTCAGATCCTTTTAGGTCTCTAGTTGAAATTGGGCTGGAATCTCAGCTCGATGGAGAGGGCAGTTTTATTGGTTATACTCTCGATGCTACAGTTTTTGATGAAGCTTTTGAGACTAATAGAGAAGCTCTTTATAGCTTACTTTACGGTTCTTCTAATGTTGATAGTATTTATTCGACTTTATCAAATGGTGATCAAGGTATTTTTACAACATTTGACGAACTCTTAGATACTTATACCGATTTTGATGGTGTCATTAGTCAAGTTCAAGATTCAATTTCTAGTCAAATCAATTCTGTAAATGACAGTATAGATAGAGCTAACGACAGTGTGGATAGTCTGGAAAGAAGGCTCAGAAAACAGTTTGCACAGCTGGATGTCATTAATGCTGAGTATCAACAACAACAATCTGCGGTAGCTGGCTTGTCATCTCAGCTGGGGCAATAATCAAATGAACAAGATCACTGACATTGAAGAAGGCTTAGATTTAATACAAGATATAGATGGTGAGATTTCTATCCACCTTGAAAAAAATGAATACCCTCGTATCATCGAAATTTTGAAACGCAGGCTCACAGTCATTTGTGAGATTAACCGTATTAAAGATGAGCAAGGTGGTATACCCATGAAGTTGCAATCAAGATTCAAGGAAATTTTTTCTGATGTTAGTGACATACAAGAAAAAATTAAAAATAAACAAGGCAAAATCCAAGAAAGACTTAAAAAGCACGAAAAAACAAAGACTCAAAACAAAAAATTTGGCTATAAAAAGTGACATGCCATAATAGTTCTATGAGCCTCACCCTAATAGATACGCATGCCCATGTCTGCTTTGATAGCTATGATGAGGACCGCGCTCAAGTGATGCAAAGAGCATACGATAATGGTGTCAAAAAACTAGTGCATCCTTGTTGTAATCTTTCAGAGATTGATTTTTTACTAGAGCTAGTTGATAGCTATGATGGCGACAAAAAAGTAGATATTTATACTGCAATAGGAGTACATCCTATTGAAATCAAGACTTGGAATAATGACTCTTCAGCAATTATGGATGCAAAGCTAAAAGAATTTGCCGGTCAAAAAATCAAAGCTGTCGGTGAAGCTGGACTTGATTACTATCATTGTAAGCCCAATGATGAGCAAAAACTTCAAAGAGAAATTTTTCATGAGCAAATTAACCTTGCACAAAAATATAATCTACCAATTATTGTCCACACCCGTGATGCTTGGGAAGATACACTCAAAATTTTGCAAGAAAGATATAGCTCGAACCGTGATAACAGAGCTGGTGTTATTCATTGTTACACTGGTGATTTAGATTTTGCTTTAAGCTGCATCGATTTAGGGTTTTATATCTCATGGTCAGGCATAGTCACCTACAAAAAAAATGATCATTTTAGAGAAGTGGCAACTAAAATTCCTCAAGACCGCTTTCTCATTGAAACCGACTGTCCTTTTTTAGCTCCTCAAGCAGTTCGTGGTAAGCGCAATGAGCCAAGCTTTGTTAACTATGTTGCTGAGGTGCTTGCTGATTGTTACGATATTAGTAAAGAGGAGCTTGCCAAAATTTCTACTGAAAATGCTGAGCGCTTATTTCAAATATGAAAACTCTGCTTTTAATATTCTGCTTGTGTTTTAGTTTAGCTAGTAATGCTTTTGAGCCCAATCACGAAGAGATCAAAGCTCATCTTTTAAGAGCCGAGTTAGATTCTGTTTTAGCCAAGCTTGATTCAGAAGCACCTGAGCTTGGTTCTGAAAATTCAGAATATTATGCAATCGCTTTGATCGCTGATGGTAGGCTTGTTGAACTCAAAGCTTTTTTAGACACTGCTTTGGAGCGCTATCCGAATAATTCTGGCTTGCTGAGCTTGAAAACTCATGTGCAAGCTTTTCTGGCTTACCAAGTACAGCCTCAGAGGCTGCTACCCTATTTTGATACTAGCTTAAATTATTTATTGAACTTGAGTGAGTCTCAGGCACTAGATCTTGTTAAACAAAACTC
Organism: uncultured Candidatus Melainabacteria bacterium; assembly: GCA_963922625.1. Taxonomy (GTDB): domain Bacteria; phylum Cyanobacteriota; class Vampirovibrionia; order LMEP-6097; family LMEP-6097; genus CAWUIS01. Next base: position 7,047 of record CAWUIS010000032.1, read on the forward strand.
AAAAAAACTTTTTCCAAAGACACTTGATTTTTATAAAGTTGCAATGGCTTATCGAGCACTTGCTATTTCTAGTGTGAAAACTAAAGATATTAAAAATGCAACTCGTTTTGCGAAGCTCGCTAAAGGCAATATTTATAAGATGAGATCTATTTGGCTTGAAGAAGATATTATTGTCAATAATAAGTTGATGAAAACTAGTGAGCGCTCTACTAAGTTTGCTTATGTTTTTCCGCAATGGATTATGGCTTTAAGAGATGAGTTTGAGTCCTACCTTAATTGACATGGGTATACTATGAAAGTATGTACCTAGATTTGTTGCATCATGCAATCAAACAAAAACCAAGCAAGTTTCAAGCACTTTTATACTCAATTCTGGCTTTGTTAATCTTTCAGCCTTTTGTACCTGATACTGCTTTGCGCGAAGCTGTCGTTACCTTGATTGTGACAAGTGTTTTGATATCAGCGGTTTATGCAATTAGTGACGAGAAAAAAAAACATATCGTCAGTAGTATCCTGCTTGCAGTGCCAGCGATAGTAATGTCTGGCTTACATTATTTTTCTAAAGACCCAAATATATTGACTCTTAGCTATTTTTTGAAGATATTTTTCTTTATTTATATTTTGGGTGTTTCTCTATTTCATATTATGCGCGACAAAAATGTCGATGAGGATATTATTCTTGGCTCTATTTGTGCCTATCTCTTGTTTGGGATCTTATGGGCGCATATTTTTTCGTTAATTGAGCATATGAATCCAGGATCTTTTAAGGGACTCGCTCAAGATTACTCGCACCCAGAGTTTGCCACTAATGCTTTTAGAGATTTTATTTATCATAGTTTTGTTACTCTAACCACCTTAGGTAACGGCGATATTACACCTGTGTCTATGCTGGCACGCACCTTTGCAGTGCTAGAAGCTTTGGTTGGACAAATTTATCTTACGGTGATTGTGGCAAGATTTATTGGACTTTATATCAAGAATAAGTGATTTATCTACCTAGTAGATGAGCTAAAGCTCGCTCAGAATCAGGATAAGCAAATTTATAACCGTGTTTTTGAAGTTTACCTGGTTTGACATTACTTGAAGCTAATAAAAGAGCATCTGCCATTTCACCAAAAGCAAGTTTGGCAGCAAAACTAGGCACAGGGAAAATAGCTGGTCTCCATAATGTCTTAGAAAGATTCCAAGTAAAGCTACCATTTGTGTCCACTTTTGGAGCAGTGAAATTAACCGGTCCAGAAATCTCTTCTTTATGAAGGCAAAAATTAAGACCATAAATAACGTCATCAAGTGCAATCCAGCTCATTTCTTGCTTGCCGTTGCCGATGATGCCTCCTCCGCCAAGTATAAATATAGGCAAGATTTTAGCGAGCATACCACCGCGCGGTGATAGCACCACACCAAAGCGGGCGTTGACCACTCTGATGCCTTTGTCGCGGGCTGGCTGACAAGCGTTTTCCCATGCAAGGCAAGTCTCAGACATAAAATCACCTGGAACTGGTGAGCTTTCTTCTGTTAAAACTTCGCCTGGACGGTTAGCGTAGTAACCAATTGCTGAGGCGCAGATAAAGGTCTTAGGTGGGTTTTGCAGCTTAGCTAGAGCCTCACTGAGAAGAGTAGTAGATTTTACACGGCTATCTTTGATTTTGGCTTTTTGTTTTTCTGACCATCTTTTAGCTGCAATATTCTCTCCGGAAAGATGAATTACAGCATCATAGCCCTCAAGTTTAGAGCTATCCAAAATTCCAGCCATAGGATCCCAAAAAATATTATGCTCATCAGCTTTAGCTTTGTCTCGAGTCAGTGTATGCACCTCATGACCGTTGTGAGATAAAAAGCTTTTTAAATCTCCACCGACTAAACCTGTAGCACCTGAAATTAGTATTTTCATTTTTTTTACTTCCTCGAATTCACCTTTTATAAGATTACGGGCGTTAATATCCGCTTGGGTTATTCTATGTCTATAAGCAAATAATCTGGTAAGTTTCTGCTTAACAAACGGAAAACCGAAGATATCCCCCAGAAAACCTAAAGGTAATTTAAATTCTACTCTATCTTCCAGTTCTGAGCCCTGCATGAGATGATCATGCCGCCAATATGCAAAAGGTCCTTGGAGTTGTAGATCACAAAACTGCTCTCCGTATTTATAATCCTCATGCCTTAAATGCCATGGTATTGCAATTGGTCCCATTTTTACTGCTAGCTTGACTTCGCTACCATCTTTGATAGAGTTGCTTGCTTCAAAAACCTCTACTGGCTCCCAGTAAGGAGTGAGCCGCTCAAAAGCACCAGGTCTTTCGTGCCAATCAAAAAGCTCTTCTTGGCTGCAGTTAATTTTTGACTTGAAGCTTAATTGCCGGCGCATCTCAATATTTTAGACCCGCACTTGGCTTCTATATATGCCATCTGGTGTTAATTAGGCAGCTTGGGGGTTTGCCTGGTGTATAACTAAGTCTTGACCTGTGGAGATATATTTTGTTAATATTATTTGCATGTCTATTCAACCAACCACCACAACGGCAGCGTCATCATCGCTTAGCCTTGCAAAAGAAGAAGCTAAGGAACCACTTGGTCTAAGGATTATTAAAAATCTTAGGTTTGAACCACGCAATAGTGATTTTGATTTCAAAACTAAGCTTGGTAGAACTACTTTCCTTGTCAAAGTCGAGGTTCCAAAGGAAAAAAACCAAGACGGTGAAGCACCATATGTGACCTTAAGAATAGGTGAAATGCAAGCTGGACATTTAATGAAGGATTCTAATACAGTTGGCATTCGTTTAGTTAAAGGTCAAGGTAGCGGAGAGCAAGATGACATTGAAGTAGTGAAGCTTGAAGGTCCTGAACCTGCTCCAACCCATGAGAGATTTACGTATACTGACGCTGCGAAACGGCATAGTCTTACTCATGAAGAGGTCACTGACAAATTAGCCATAAGATTAGAGAATGCGCCGCTAGCTCAGAGCGGTAATGATCTTGGGCAAGGCTTTGCTCCATTTGCCAGTCTTCTTAACAAAATTGGAGAGGCTCTTGGTGTTCCTGAGAATAATCGCATGTCTTCTACTGAGGTTGAAGGTCTTATTATAAGGACTGCAGAGGATGGTGTTACCGGAAGTCGAAGAGAAAGAAGCATAACAAGACAAGGTGGGGGCTCACCAGAGACATCCGATGTTAAACCTGGAGCACTAAGACAAAATGCTGGGAAACTTGCGCAAGCTCCAGTCTCCGAGAAACCAGTCCCCGGTAAAAAAGATACTTAATCTCTAAAATCCCTCAATCGATTTTTTGTAAAGCCACCTGCTTTAAGCTCATTTAAAACAGGGCTGAGATTTGTTTCTAGAAAAGAATTTACCGAAATAATCTCGGTCAAATTATATGCCATCTGGTGTTAATTAGGCAGCTTGGGGGTTTGCCTGGTGTATAACTAAGTCTTGACCTGTGGAGATATATTTTGATAATATTATTCATATGTCTATTCAACCAACTATTACAGCTGCAGCGCCATCGCCTAACCCTGCAAAAGAAGAAGCTGACAACATACTTGGCAAAAGCTTTATTAAAAATCTTATACCGGGACCAGGCGAGAGTGCTTCTGATTTCAGCACTAAGCTTGGTATAACTCCTTTTCTTGTCAAAGTCGAAGTTCCAGAGAAAAAAAACACAGACGGTTATGCCCCATATGTGACTTTAAAAATAGGTGAAAAGTCAGGTGGAACTACTTCAATGATGCCTAATAATACAGCTGGCATTCGTTTAGTTAAAGGTCTAGGTAGCGGAGTGCAAGATGATATTGAAGTGGTGAAGCTTGATGGTCCTGAACCTGCTCAAAGCGATGCAAGATTTACATTTACTGATGATGCAAATGAACGCCATAGTCTTACTCATCAAGAGCTTACTGACAATTTAGCCAAAATATTAGTAGATGCACCAGATATAAGAAATGGCTCAGAGGGGATCTTTCTGCCTTACCTAAATCTTCTTTCAAATATTGGAGATGCTCTTGGTGTCCCTTCTAGAAATGTAAGTAGGACTTGTGATGATGAAGCCAGAGTTACAAGAGATGGAATATACGGAACTAGGGGTGACCGGAAACAAAGACAGGGATCAGGAAGAGGACTAGCTAAGGAACTTGCGAAAGCTCGATAATTCGATTAAATAGATGCTTAATCTCTAAAATCCCTCAATCGATTTTTTGTAAAGCCACCTGCTTTAAGCTCATTTAAAACAGGGCTGAGATTTGTCTCTAGAAAAGAATTTACAGAAATAATTTCGGTTAAATTATAAAACTGGCTCGGCTCAAAGCTCGCTAAAATTTTTTCTTTGATTTCTTCTAGAAAATCTTGCCTGGAGATTTCTGTATCTAAGCATAGTTTTTCTTTGACACGGTAGATGGCGTTATTGATTTGTTTGCGGGTCATATCCATCTCATCTGAGAGCTGCGTTGTGCTTTTACCTAGTAGCAGCATCGATACCACAGCAAATTCAAGGATAGTAATACGAGCAAAGTTTTTGATCTCAAGGTGCTCAATGATATTAGGACTAGTCCAGTTGAAATCAAAATATAGTGAGCGAATACCATCATGGATGATGCTTTGATCGCGGATGAATTTTCCACCTAGAGCTAAGCCTTCAATGCCAATTTTTTGGGCGAAATTTAAAATAGACAATTCATTAGATGCTGTAAACAAAAAAATTTTTGTTTTGGGGTAGATGTTTTTTGTCCAGCTTGCAATTTGAATATTGACACCATTAGGAGGTTATAGCAAGAGA